>WQTJ01000001.1 GCA_009786345.1 Dehalococcoidia bacterium
ACTGCCATTCCTATACGCCAGCCAGTCATGTTATAACTTTTGGAGAGCGAATGAAATTCCACGCCGACTTCGCATGCGCCTTCTGCTTGTAGAAAACTGACTGGTTTATACTCATCGTAGGTCACTTCGGAATATGGGTTGTCGTGACAGATAGCCAAGTTATTTTTACACGCAAACTCTACAGCACGTTTAAAGAAATCCAAATCGGCTGTGGCTCCGGTTGGGTTGTTGGGATAATTTAACCACAATACCTTAGAGCGCTTTAAAATGTCCTGTGGAATATTGTCTAAGTCAGGCAGGAAAGCATGTTCTTCTTTTAGGGGCAGGTAATATGGCTCTCCGCCTGCCAGTTTGGTGCTGACAGCATAAACGGGATAAGCAGGATCCGGTACCAGCGCCACGTCGCCAGCATCAATCAAACAGAAAGACATATGCCCGATGCCTTCTTTGGAACCGATGAGCGGCAGTACTTCAGTATTGGGATCAAGCGTCACGCCGAAGCGCTTTTGATACCATGCGGCCATAGTTTGGCGCAAGGCAGACAGCCCTTCAGTTTCAGGGTAGCGGTGGTTGACAGGCTCGCGTGATGCTTCACATAGCTTGTCGATGACATTAGTTGGCGTTGGAATGTCCGGGTCACCGATACCGAAGCTTATGACTTCTTCGCCGCGGGCACGCTTTTCAGCGATTTTCTTGTTGATTTCTACAAAGAGATATGGTGCCAACTGATCCATGCGTTGTGAAAGTTTCATTTTTGTGTACTCCTGTCAAAATTTGATAAAAACTTTTTAATCTGGCCATTCCCCGTTGAAAACTACCTCAGCCGGGCCTGTAAGTAATGCTTCATTTCCTTTGTTCCAGTGCACGTAGGCACTGCCTCCGGGTAATAAAATTTCCACTTTATCATCACTTAAACCGGTAAGCTGTGCTGCTATGGCAGTGGCGCAGGCGCCGCTACCGCAGGCAAGCGTTTCCCCTGCTCCGCGTTCCCATACGCGCATCTCGATTTTACGGCGGCTTAATACGCGCGCAATCTCAAAATTGGTCCCCCGCGGGAATATAGTATGCTTTTCTATAATTGGCCCTATGCTTTTGAGCGGAAAATTGACTGTCTTCTCATCAATAAAACATACAGCGTGAGGATTCCCCATGGAAACGAAGTTAAGCTTTAGCTGGCGTCCGCATACTTCCAGCGGCCAATCTCCAAACATTATGTCAATCATTTTACCTTGACTGGTGTCTGCTTCCACTGGTATGGAGGCCGGGTTGAACTCTGGCTGCCCCATACCTACTTGAATTAAATTCTCGCTAATCTCTTTTATGATTTTCGCTTGGCGAACTCCTGCCATTGTTTCAATCTTGAACTCTTTTGCGCCATTTGTTACCACATTGTCTAACAAGTAGCGCACAAAACAGCGTAGCCCATTGCCGCAAGCTTCGGATTCTGAGCCGTCTTGGTTGAATATGCGCATGCGAAAGTCGGCTTTTTCTGATGGAAGTAGCACCAGTAATCCGTCTGCGCCTATGCCGAAATGCCGCCTACACATTGCCTTAGCTAGTTGTGCCCAGTTGCACTCTTTGCTTCTGGCATCAACCAGTACAAAATCGTTACCAAGCCCTTGTAATTTAGTGAAATGCATTTGCAAAACCCTTATGCTTTTAGAAATTCGCTGATTATTACATGCAAGTGGTCATAATAATTACCACTAACATCAAACCAGTGTATTGTATCATTTTTCAGGCTGAACCAGTTATATTGTTGCCGCGCCAGCCTGTGACTTTCGTATTTTATTTGCTGTATGGCATCTGGCAGTGTGGTATTACCTTGTAGATAAGCCGCTATCTGGCGATATCCGATACCGGACATGGCAGGCAGTTCCGTGCTGTATCCTTTCGCAATGAGGCTTCTTACTTCATCTACTAAACCTTGTTCTATCATGCCTTCCACGCGCATGTCGATACGCTTATACAGTGCTCCGCGCGAACATGTCAGTCCGATAACCAGTTGGCTAAATGGCGACGGAGTTTTTGCTGGAGCAGAGGTTTTTTGCGGCTGACGGTTAATTTCAAGTGCGCGTATCACACGTCTGACATTGCGATGGTCAATTCTAGCGGCAGCTTCAGCATCCATCTGCTGCAGCTCTGCATAAAGTTGTGCTGCTTCGCCGCGTGCGGCACGTGCTTCCAGTTCGTGGCGTAAGGTGAGATCTGGTGCAACTTTAGGTATTTGCCATCCTTCAAGTACTGCCCACACGTACAATCCGCTGCCGCCTGTTAAGATAGGCAGTTTATTGCGGTCGCTGATGTTGTTTATGCCCTGATATGCCAGTTGCTGATATTGCGCCAGACTGAAAGCCTGATCCGGTTCGGCAACATCAATTATGTGGTGTCGAACCAGTTTTTGCTCAGATATGGTAGGTTTGGCGGTACCGATGTCCAGCATGCGGTAAATCTGGCGGCTGTCGGCACTAACAATTTCGCCGTCAAAATCATTTGCTAGCTTAAGT
>WQTJ01000002.1 GCA_009786345.1 Dehalococcoidia bacterium
ACGCTATGCGCTTCATTTCCCACGGCAACTCAGCCACACGAGCATCCATTACTTCTTGGCTGATACCACCTTTACCAGCCACAACAGAGTGTTTGACAACAGGGGAAACAGCTATAGGCATCGGTGAAGATATCTGTTCATCAATATGTGAAACTGTAGGGTTATTAGCTGGAGAGGCCTTACGGGTTTTTACGCGTCTCTGATGAATATTGCGAGTCATACAAAAATCCTTTCCTATAACTATATTATGACGCACCAGTTGTCTTGGCTCGCGGATGAGCATTGTCATATGCTTTGCGAATATGATCCGATGTCAAGTGGGTATAAATCTGAGTGGTTGAAATATTGGCATGCCCCAAAAGCTCCTGCACTGAACGCAGATCGGCACCACCATTAAGCATATGAGTAGCAAAACTATGGCGCAAAGTGTGTGGCTTCACCTGCTTTTCTAAGCCAATGTTCTTTGCATAACCTTTCAAAATCTGCCACAAGCCTTGACGTGTTAAGCGTTCTCCACGCTGATTTACAAAGAAAGCCTTCTCTGTTTTGGAGCGTACAAACTGTGGGCGTACCTCTCTAGCATAAACATCCACTGACTGCGCCGCCTGCGCATAAACAGGCACCATGCGTTCTTTCTTACCTTTGCCGAAAGGCCGTACAAAACCATTCTTGGTATCAATATCATCAACATTCAATCCAACAAGCTCGGAAACACGCATGCCACTAGCATACAAAAGCTCAAGCATAGCGCGATCACGTTTGGCTTCAGGGGTATTGACTTTTGATGGTTGCTCAATAAGTGCACGCACCTGATCAACTGTCAGCGTTTCAGGCAAATCTTTGCCTACTTTGGGTGAACTAATATCATCAGTAGGATCCGTTTTGATTTTTCCATCAGCCAATAAAAAACCAAAGAAACTTTTAGCAGCAGCCACTTTGCGTGCCACAGTAGTTGTAGCATAGCCACGTTCTTTAAGATTAAGCAAATAGCTTAGCATGATAGTGCGGTCAAAAGAAGCCCAAGTATGATTTTTAATACCTTTACTAGCAACTGAATCTTCTGCAAAAGTTGCTAGCTGATTAAGGTCGTTGGCATAAGCCGATGTAGTATTGGAAGAAAACCCTTTTTCCACGCGGAGATAGTTTAAAAAGTCATCTATATCTTGTCTCACATGTCACCTCTCTGTGAATTGCACCTATTTTAACATAACAAACAATGCCAGACAACTGGATGTTTACCTATTTTTTTACTGCTTTATCCACCTAACTAAAGGTGCAAATTATGCTAAACTATCATTATGTCCGCTAAGTTAAACTCGTTGCTGATACGAGCAAAACAACTTCCAACCAATTCTGGCGTATACATTATGAAAAACGCTAACGCTAAGGTAATTTATGTTGGCAAAGCCATTAATCTGCGCAACCGTGTTAAAAGCTATTTTATGAAAACCAAACATGACATCAAAACAACACAGATGGTATCAAACATAGCTGATTTTGAATTTTTTGTGGTGAGCTCAGAGGAAGAAGCACTTGTACTAGAACTTAACTTGATAAAGAAGTTTCGCCCTCACTTCAACATTCGGCTCAAAGATGACAAAGGCTTTCCATATCTCAAGATAGATTTAAATGAAAATTGGCCACGCGTGCAGGTAGTGCGCGACATATCTTCTGACGGATCACGCTATTTCGGCCCGTTTGCTAATCAACATTCCATAAAACGAGCATTGGGTGTTGTTAAGTCATTGTTTCCTTTTCGTAGCTGTGAGGCTAAACTGGATGGGCATATACGTCGTCCGTGTTTGGAATACGATATGCGACACTGCATTGCACCATGCACCGGCCAAGTCACACGTAATGAGTATATTGAAATACTCCACAATCTAATTCTATTCCTTGATGGACGACAAAAACCTCTAGAAAAAAACCTGCATGAGCAGATGTTACTCGCAGCTGAACTGCAACAATACGAACGCGCCGCGTGGATACGCGATCAAATTAAGAGTATAAAACAAGTTATCACATGGCAAAAGATGGCCATCAAAGTAAAAGGGGACCAAGACGCTATAGCTTTCGCCACATACAGTAATCAAGCTACCGTACAGGTATTTTTTGTACGCAATGGTAAACTCATTGGAAGAGAAACTTTCACACTTACAGGTATAGGCGAAGAATCACCAAGTCAAATAATGACCGATTTCGTACAGCAGTATTACTCCACTACCGCCAGTATCCCGCCACTTATATTACTGCAACACTCCGTGAATGATAAACGCATCTTACAGAAGTGGCTGGCCTCACGACGCCACGGAAGCGTGAAATTGCATGTGCCAGAGTATGGCCCAGCCAGCGAATTGTTGCACACTGTAGAAGAAAATATCGCAAAAGGCATAGAACAGTTGCGCATAAAAAATCTGGCACAGCCATCTTCGCTTGAGGAAGCACTGACTGAATTGCAAGATATGTTAAATCTGCCAGCCAAACCAAAGCGCATTGAAGGATACGACATTTCAAATATACA
>WQTJ01000003.1 GCA_009786345.1 Dehalococcoidia bacterium
ACTTGCGATACTCATCCATAGTGGTAGCGCCAATAGCACGCAGTTCTCCGCGAGCCAGTGCCGGTTTAAGCATGTTAGAGGCATCGATGGAACCCTCGGCCGCACCGGCTCCAACTACGGTGTGCATCTCGTCTATGAACAGGATAATTTCGCCTTGCGCTTGACGCACTTCATCCATAACGGATTTCAGCCTCTCTTCAAATTCGCCGCGGAACTTGCTGCCTGCTACCAAAGAGCCCATATCCAGTGCCATTACTTTTTTGCCCAGCAGAGATTCAGGCACGTCATTGTCGGCGATGCGCTGCGCTACGCCTTCTGCGATGGCAGTTTTCCCTACACCAGCTTCACCTACGATTATGGGGTTATTCTTGGTGCGTCGTGAAAGTATCTGCATGACGCGGCGGACTTCCTCATTGCGTCCTATGACAGGGTCAAGTTTGCCTTGGTGGGCCATTTCAGTGAGGTCGCGGCTGTATTTGGTCAGCGAGCGATAATGGCTCTCGGCATCTGCGCCAGTCACGCGGCGGCTGCCACGGATTTTTTGTAGCGCAGCATAGATTTTTTCTTGATCAATGCCGTGGATTTTAAGTATAAAAGCACTCTGCCCGCGCTGCTCGGTAGCTATGGCGATAAAAAGATGCTCCGTTCCGATAAATTCATCTTTTAAGCGGGCGGCTTCTTGTGAAGCTGCCATTAACACACTATTTATGCGCGGAGTGGCGTAAATTTGCTGTGTTTGATAACCGAGTTTAGGGGAGCGGTTAAGAGCGCTATCCACATCGGAGCGTATGCTGTCTATGTCTAGCCCCAGCTCTTTTATGATGTCGCGTACTAAGCCCCTTTCCTGTGTTAGTAATGCCATAAACAGGTGTTCCACATCCATTTGGCTGTGGTGATACTGCATAACCAGTTGCTGTGATAGGTTCAATGCTTCTTGTGCTTGTTCAGTATATTTATCTTGTCTCATCGCTTTTCCTATTCCTGCCTATATTGGTTTAATTCCTGCAATAGAACAGTATTGGTTTGCTGCAGTTCAATAATTTGATTACTCATATGCATTATGACTTCCACTCCAGCTAAGTTAACCCCTAGGTCGTACATTAGAGTCATCACGCGTCGCAGTTGCATCAGATCGTCATCAGAATAAAGTCTGAGATTGCCGCCTGAGCGTGCCGGCTTGATAATTCCTACACGTTCGTAGTAGCGTAGTGTATATGGTTGCGTTCCAAGCATTTCTGCGGCTACGCTGATGACGTAGCGCGGTTGATTAGCATCAGGTTTATTTTTTTGCATGATTGTGCCACCTCGAATATTTTTACTCAGCGCGCAGATCGCGCAGGCGAGAAAATAGGCCTTTTTCTTCTACGCTCAGGTTGAGAGGCAAAACAACACTTATTTTGGCTAGTAGGTCGCCACGACTTTCTTTGCCTAAATGTGGCATACCTTGCCCGATCAAGCGGAAAATGCGTCCGTTTTGCGTCTCCGGCGGTACTTTCAATTCCAGTTTGCTGTTGAGCGTGGGTACTTCTACCTTACCGCCCAGCATGGCAACAGTCAGTGGTAAGAGTACGGTGGTTAGAAGATCATCATCCTGTCGCTCAAAATTAGCGTGGGCACGTACGCTTATTAACAGATACAGGTTGCCGGCAGGCCCGCTGTGCCCTGGCTCCCCTTGTCCAGCGATGCGTACACGCGAGCCGGTTTTGACTCCGGCTGGAATTTTAACATCTAATTGGCGCATGCGTGATACTGCTCCTACCCCTTGACAGGCTGGACAAATGCTCTTTTGTGCTTGCCCGGTGCCATTACATGTCTTACACGGATCCTCGGTTTGTAGATTGAGCAGACGGCTAGAGCCGTTAAAAGCTTCTTCCAACGTTATTTCTATGGAATGTTCAATATCCTGTCCGCGCTGTGGCTGTGCGCGGCGGCTGCGCATACCTCCGAATAAATTTTCAAATAGGTTATCCATCCCGGCGGCATTGGTAAATTGAGATTCGCCTTGCCCTCCGCTGAAATTGAACTGGTTGTAATCAAAACCAGCCCCTGAAGCTCCGCGCCTGTTATATTGTTTAAATTGTTCGGCATGTTCCCAGTTCTCACCAAACTGATTGTAGTCCTTACGCTTTTGAGCATCTGAAAGCACTTCATATGCCTGATTAATTTCTTTAAATTTGTCTTCGGCTGTTTTGTTTCCAGGGTTGACATCCGGATGATATTTGCGAGCCAGCTTGCGGAAAGCGTCTTTAATTTCCTTGTCACTGGCTCCGCGGTTAATTCCTAGAATGCTGTAATAGTCTTTGCCTGCCATGGTTCTCACCTCCCGAAAGCGTATGGGCGGTTCTCTTCAAAATTGTAATATGTTATTATGATAGTTGTCAACTTCTAACAAATAATATTAATAAATCAATGTTAGTTTATTTGACGCAATGTACTTAGTTTAGTGCTGGTTTATTTGACATGGCATCATTTTGGGGATACACTTCAAAAGTTCACGGCTGTTTCATAAATTATTACAGAGCTGAGCAAGCAAAGAATTATCTAACAGACAAGAAAGCAAGTGAGCTTTAATGGTAGACTTTAC
>WQTJ01000004.1 GCA_009786345.1 Dehalococcoidia bacterium
TTGTGTATATAGTATAATGCTATATACATTGGCAGGAGGTTACTATGAAACGCAGAGGCTTTGCTGTCGTCAATATGCCAAGTAAAGGAATCAAACGCGTTAATTGGGGCGACAATCGACATGTTTTCCAATTACCTTAACGATAAAGACTGGCAGATTAAAGAAAATGCCAACACTCAAAAATCCATAAATGGTATGAACAACTATGTAAGGGAAACTTTCACAAAACAATATTGGCTGCATGAAGTCTATCCGGAAGAAGTCCGCCATGCGCATACAATAGGTATTATTGGCATGAATGAGGCCTGTTTGAACCTTTTCCATGACGGGTCAGATATAACCAGCGAAAAAGGGCAAGCTTTTGTCAGAAGTATCTTTAACCATTACAAACTCCCATATATATCATTGACTCCGTCATTTTCGGTGTGTAATTCGCATGGGTACATAAAAGGAGAGCAATTCAATTGCCCTGAATGCGGTGAAGAGACAGAAGTTTGGAGCAGAGTTGTAGGCTACCTTCGTCCGGTTAATAATTTCAATAAGGGAAAAAAAGAAGAGTATTTTGAACGTAAAAAGTATGCAGTAGTTGGTTGCGGTCAAAAATAACAAACGGCAAAGAGTCTGATGGACATAGCAGGGCTGGCAAAAACTTCTACCATTGATTATGCAGGCAAGATTGCCTGTGTGGTATTTACGGCTGGCTGCAATTATAAATGTTTGTATTGCCATAACAAAGAGCTTCTTTCAAACCCTCTATTGCTAGATGAGCACGAATTCTTTTCTTTCTTAAAGAAAAGGGCATCTATGCTAGAAGGAGTTGTTATTAGCGGAGGAGAGCCAACGCAGCAAAAAGATTTACTTTCGTTTGCCTTAAAAATTAAAGAGATGGGATACTCCATCAAGCTGGACACAAACGGAAGCAACCCAAAAGTGTTAAGTAATCTACTGCAAAATTCGGCCGTTGATTATGTGTCAGTTGATTATAAAGCCCCATTTAATAGGTATCTGGCTGTTTGCAAGCATGACGCAGCAGGCGTGCAGGAGTGTGCCGGAATCTTGCAAAAATCGCATATCTCGTGGGAAATGAGAACAACCGTAATACCCCAACTTAATGCAGGGGACTTGATTGCAATGTCACGAGAATTTCCTGAGTTGCCACTCTATGCTTTACAGCGATATCGCCCGATTGATGACGACGAATCCAGTGCAATATACAGCCCATCTCAAATAAGCGAATTTGCCAGAATGCTGAAAGGATATCAACCAAATGTTATTGCTAGGATCTAAAAAACTAATACCATTTCTCTCAAATTACGAATGATATATTGACATGGCGACTATTAAAATGATAGTCTAACCTACAATTGAATATGAGCCCTTGGCCTCGGATTTATCTGAGGATGTATGGAGTGCAAGCTGGTTGGATTCCGGCACAGTACCGCCTGCTGTAATCCCGATTAAGTCGGGTAGTCAGAACGCCATATGACTTGAGGGTTGTCTCCGCGGGTGAGGAGGTTCGCGCACGTTATACTAAGCGTTAGTCCCTTGCCGTTGAGGCAGGGGATTTTCTGTTTAATGAGTATGTGCTAAAAAGCATGGGCAGCGAATTTAGGGTTGCTTTGCTTGCAAATACTCAATTGAGTGACTTGTTCTCTACTAAAGAATTCTTATCTAGTGGCGGTATGTTGTCAGATAACTTAGCTTTATCATTTTGCAAGATGACAAAAGGACACTTGTTTACGAGGAGCAGGAATACATTTTGATGGATGAGCTGAACTATTACATATCAAAAGTCCATAATTTGGATACGGAAGCGATGGTCAAAGCGCAGATTAGACTGGATGGCTTGGTGAAACCTCCGGGCAGTTTGGGCAAGCTTGAGGAAATTGCTGTAGCACTTGCTGGCATAAGCGGTGAGATGGCCTGCGACGTGCGTAAGAGGTGCGTAATTATCATGGCTTCCGATAATGGCGTGGTAGAAGAAGGCGTCGCATCAGCTCCGCAGTCTGTTACACATATGATGACAATTAACTTTGTTAAGGGGCTCACTGGGGCTGCTGTCTTGGCAAAACAATTTAACACAGACTTGATTGTTGTGGATGTAGGTGTAAATGCCGATATTGACTACTCGTTAACCATAAACAGAAAGATTAGAAAGTCTACATGGAATATTGCTAAACAGAGTGCCATGACGCGTGATGAAGCGGAACGAGCTGTTTTAGTTGGAATTAACACTGTTATTGATGCTGTTAATGGGGGCTATAAACTTTTGGGCGCTGGTGAAATGGGCATTGGCAACACGACTACTGCGTCTGCTGTGCTATGCGCTCTTACAGGTATGCCTGTGGAGCAGGCGACTGGCAAGGGTGCGGGGCTGACAGGGGAAGCGTATAAACGTAAAATTAATGTGATTCAAACGGCACTTGAAACGAATAAACCTAATGCGTCTGATCCAATTGATGTGATTGCTAAAGTTGGAGGCTTTGACATAGCTGCTATGGCTGGTTTGTACATAGGTGGCGCATATATGCGGGTGCCTGTTGTAATCGATGGGTTCATCTCAATGGTCGCAGCTCTTTCAGCGGCGCGGCTTA
>WQTJ01000005.1 GCA_009786345.1 Dehalococcoidia bacterium
TTATCGTCACACAATCACAACATCCCCGATCCTTAGCAGCAGATAAATTGGCGACGGCTTTTGTTGATACAGCGGCGGATGTTATAACAGCATCAAGCGTGCCTGCCGCGCTGGATGAAGCCATAAAACTCGGCGGCCAAAACGCTTTCATCTGTGCTGCCGGCTCTCTATTCATTGCCGGGGAAGTCTTGCAGTGGGCAAACAAACCAAGTTATTAATGTCTGATGTTAAGTTGCCGCTTCGGCAGCATCAAAGTTTGTACGAGCTTCAACGGGCAACATTTTACCCAGCACTTTTTCTAGTGCCATGGTGTGGGCGCAAAGTCCTCGGTCATGAAAGAAGTTACAAGTACAAGACCACTGCTGGTCGGAGTAGCAGACGGTGTGGTTATCATTGGTTCCGCGAAAGATGACAGAGAATTCGTTGAAGGTAATACGGTCTGTTTCTTGAGCATAGCGATGAGCTTTTTCAATTTTGCCAATCAGACTGGATTGCATGGCGCACCTCCTATAAAATATTAAAGCACCGACTCATTAGAGCGCGGCGCTTTAATATTTTTCCGTGGAAATAAATACTATCATGGCTGGGACTACTCCTTAAGATAGTAAAGCTATTTTACCTCTGCCTGTAGCAAATGTCCATAGGTAAACAGGCATGGTGTTAGAAAATTGTAAAAATTTAATATAGTGGCTTATTGCAAATAATATTATTTGCAATATACTTGCAATAAACTGCCGGTTCTGCTAGAATGCGCTCTGTTATGGCTCATAGTAATGATATATTGACGTGTCTTTCCCAGAAGGGCTATCGAATAACTCCTCAGCGCATGATGATTTTGAATGCTATTAATGGTGCCAGCGGGCATATCAGCGCCGAGGAGATTTATGAAAGCATTCGTCAGAGTTATCCCGGGCTCAATATCTCTACGGTTTATCGCACTCTTGAGCTATTGCAAGAAATGGGGTTTGTCACCGAAACTGACATGGGTGATGGCCGTATACGCTTTCATAGCGCAGGTCATGAGCGGCACCATCATCTGGTATGTTCTGTTTGCGGAAAGGTTATAGACCTTGATGAAGAAATGCTAACTCCACTGGCTGCCATGCTGAATACAAAATATGGGTTTCGCGCTGATTTGCGCCACATGACTATCTTCGGGCGCTGTAAAAACTGCTGCTAATTTTTTTAACTAGTTATTGCAATAAAGTGCAATTGCGAACAATAGTGAGGTGGAGAAACAAATTATGCATATTCCTGATGGATTTTTGAATGCCGGGACTCTTGCCGGTACGGCGGTAGTTTCTGCCGGCGGAATAGCCAATGCGGTGAGGGTAGTAGGTAAGAAATTTGGGGAGAAGCAGGTGCCGCTTATGGGTATCCTCGCAGCCTTTGTGTTCGCTGCTCAAATGCTCAACTTTCCGATTATGGGCGGTACCTCCGGGCATTTTATGGGAGCGGCCCTATGCGCTGTCCTGCTGGGACCGTGGGCTGCGGTTATTGTTTTTACGTTGGTGCTTATGGCGCAGTGTTTTATTTTCCAAGATGGGGGTATGCTGGCACTGGGAGCTAATATCTTCAACATGGGTATTGTCGGCGGTCTTGGGTCATATGCGATTTACCGGTTAGGGCTGAAAGTCTTTGGCGTAAGCCTGCGCTCTAAAATGGCTATGGGTTATATTGCCGCATGGTTTTCGGTTGTGTTAGCCGCAACAGCCTGTGCTTTAGAGTTAGCAATTTCCGGCGTTTCTCCTTTGGGTGGTGTGCTGACGGCTATGGTAGGCGTGCATGCTATCATTGGGCTGGTGGAGGGCGCTATCACTGTAGCTGCACTGGTGTTAATTCGTAGCACTCGCGCAGATTTGCTGGAGCTGCAGGAGACGGAGGTGTGTATATGAAAAACAAAAAGTGGTGGCTGTGCGCTTTTGTTTTCTGTTTAATGCTGGCAACGTTATCCCCTCTGGCATCATCATCTCCTGATGGTTTGGAGAGCGTGGCGGAAGAAAAAGGTTTTGTTGATATGTCTGCGTCTTCGCCTTTCTCTGTTATAGCTGATTACATGTTTCCTGGCATTCATAATGAAGCTTTAGCTACTATTTTGGCAGGCTGGATTGGCACTACGTTGCTATTTGCACTTGTTTTTGGCGTGACTTGGTTAATAACGCGGGTGCGAAAAAGCAAACTATCCCCTGGATAAGTCAGATGATTTACGCTTAACGATTGTATGAAGTATCATTTTTTGGATCAGTACCGCGATACTGATAGTTTTATTCACCATTTGGATCCGCGCGCTAAATTTTTGGCTATGCTGGCATTGGTGAGTGCTATTGTACTCACGCCGCATGATGGCTGGCTAGCTTACGGCTTGTTTCTAATCCTTAATTTGACTCTGCTGCTGCTTTCGCGCGTCCCACCTTTTTATGTGATCAAGCGCTCATTGGTGGTGCTTCCTTTTGCGCTTGTGGTTGCTGTATTTATCCCATTCTTCAAAGAAGGTACGGAAGTAGCGGGGGGGAATATTGGCGGCTGGCATATCGGGTTGAGCCGCGAGGGGCTTGTGTTTATGGCTGGTATCTTTTGTAAGGTGTGGCTTTCAGT
>WQTJ01000006.1 GCA_009786345.1 Dehalococcoidia bacterium
ATTGCTCCGCCAACTTGCGGGCTTCTCTTGGCTGTGAAGTAACAATCATAATGGGGCGCTTTAACTCTTTAAAGAGCGCTGCCAACAGATATGCTTTGGCATCTTCAATAACCAATGCCTGTGCGGAGCCTTTTTCAAGGGATGCCATAAGGTGGCAATAATCCGTGTTACCACGCATTATCCCAAGCAACACCTCTATCTTCATGTTTTTACTCAAACACCAAAAGGACCGAGCAGATAAACCACCCAGCCTTAAGCCACATTTACTATAGCATAGCAGATTTTGGAATATGTATGCTGTTACATTTCTTGTGCCTACAGCACCAAGATTGCTATAATAAGCGAGTTATAAACTATGACAACTTCGAATCTGGCATATAAGCGTATCGTACTTAAATTAGGCACTAGCCTGCTTACCGGCAACAGTGCCAATTTAGACATGAATATCATGTCTAAACTAGTCGCGCAGATAGCTGAAATTCATGCCATTGGTGCCGAAGTGGTAATCGTGACATCTGGCGCAATAGCGGCAGGAAGGCAGCGTTTCAAAGCCAACCACGAACTCCATGGCATACCATTACGTCAAGCATTAGCAGCCGTAGGACAAGCACACCTTATGCAGGTTTATGAAGGTCTTTTTGAAAAACACAATATCACAGTGGCCCAGGCACTTCTAACCAAAGCCGACCTGTCAGATCGCACTGGCTACCTCAATGCACGCAATACATTCATCAATTTACTGGAACTTGGCATTGTAAGCATAGTTAACGAAAACGACGTAGTAGCTGTAGACGAACTAGCCGGAGCCCGTTTTGGCGACAACGATAACCTTTCAGCCATGGTTGCCAACCTGGTAGATGCCGATTTGCTGATAATACTTACCGACATCTTAGGGCTATATACTGCTGATCCTCACACTAATCCAAATGCCTGCCTTATCCCAGAAGTACACAATATTGACACCACTATTGAGAGCATGGCAAGTGGCACAGCAGGCAAACTTGGCACAGGCGGTATGGCCACTAAAATTGAAGCGGCACGATTGGCGACAAATTCAGGCGTGAATGTAATCATCACAGACGGCAATCAGCAAGATATCATACAACGACTGGTAAAAGGTGAATCTACCGGCACTCGCTTTGTACCACATACAACTAAATTGGAAAGCCGCGAACGCTGGATGCTCTCAGGATTACGCACACGCGGCAGTTTGACGATAGATAACGGCGCGGCAGAAGTCCTCATACACCAAAATAAAAGCTTACTTCCAGCCGGAGTTGTTGAAATACAAGGCGAGTGGCAGCGCGGCGACATAGTGGACATTCGCGCAAAAGATATGCGCATTGGAAGCGGTATTGTAAATTACAGTTCAGCTGACATGCAGCGTATTAAGGGATTGCATTCAAACCAAATAGCCCAAACGCTGGGCTACGACTACGGTGCCGAACTTATTCATCGCAATAATCTAACTCTATTTAATAACAGGTGATTTGATGGCTCAAGGTAAAATCTACAACATTGTAAATGGCGATTTAATAGTGGGCGTTGAGTACCGCTTACTTGATACTTCCGATGATAATTGGTGGGGAGAGTTGAACCTCACTGATTATATGCGCGTACCAGACGGCAGTTATACCATAGAGTTGGCTGACGGACGGAGAGGTCGTTGTATACTAAACCGCAAGGTCAATAAGGCTATATCAGGCTTATTGCCACTGCACTGCTTTCGTTTCCGCGGCAGTAGCGAGTTAAAATAGCCACACCTTCGCATCTATTGCTTTGCATACCTCATGTGACCATTTATACTAAGAACTATTTTTCTATTATTACACAATATTGATTCGCAATTCACACAACAACCCGCTTTGGCTATCCACAATCTTTTCAGTCAATGAAAAATCGCCATGTACAGTAATCGTATATTCACCTACTGGAAGTAATAAGTCTTCTTCATCATAGAACTTTTCCCAAAATTCAACGTTTGCGTCATAACTCCCACTTTTTTGGTAATTAAAATAGTATAATTCACCTTTTTCTAGTACAGTTGACATTAGGACAGGAAAAGTTATACCACCACTATTGAAATCTTTTCCGTCCGTAATACTAAAAGATATGTATGGGATACCGCTCCATATAGTTACCGTGTCATTGTTTCCGACATACTCAAGCGTTGCCCATATTTCAATTATATCCGCAGTGCTATAAACATCCTTATCAGAAAAAAGAACTAACTCAAAACCATTTTTTGTGCAGATACTACTGTTTACATCTTGTACATTTTGCTCCGAAGCTATACGCGAGCTATTTAACAAAAACTGATCATCAAAGTCGCTGTTACCGCATCCGATAAAAATTATTGTTGTAATGCCTAACAGAACTATACAAAACGCGCGCGCAATTGATTTTTTCATTTCGCTACCCCATTAATTGCTTCTCATTTTGCAAAATAGCGGAAGTATGCTTTTTTGAAATCTGTTTCACCTATTTTTTACCTCTTACCAGAATAACAATCCCTATCTAATTTTGTCAAACAACGCCGTACTTAAATACTTCTCGCCCCTATCTGGGAAAATTACCACTATAAGACCTTCCGTTATATCGTTTGCCACTTCTAAGGCTGCCAACATTG
>WQTJ01000007.1 GCA_009786345.1 Dehalococcoidia bacterium
CAGAAGCGGAAAGGCCTAAGCCAACACTTTTATCAGTCAATTTTACTGTAGCTAAATGTTCGTGTTGCCCTTGTGCAAATGTAGAAACCGCTGGATTATTCTGGTTTATTGCCGCCGTCGTTGCGGCCATGCCAAAGCAATGCCCGCCAGAGCCATCATTATAGGACCCGTCTTTTATACAATCGTTATAATATTTATCACCTTTCTTTTTCCCGAAAACCCGTTGAAAAAGCTCTTGTGTGATGTTTTGGGAAGTAAGGTTTGGAAAGCCCCACCAGTCAAGATTTGGGTCGATTGTTGCGTTGGGGTCATCTGGGTCATCCCCGCCGCCCTCTGGCACAACCATACTCTGCAAGAACGGATAACCCTCATTTTTGTCCGGGTCTATATCCCATACACCATCAAAGTCGAACCCCACAAAGCTAGCTTGCTGACGCATTTGGGTGTCAGTAAGGGAAACAGTATTAAATGATACGTCCCCAGTCTCACCAATGCCAACAGCAGTGGTTGTGTTGAGCCAATAAGCCTTGTTGATAATAACTCCCGTGGTTCCCGATGGGTTAATCCCTAAAATGCCACCAGCTTTAGACAGGGGATTTCCATATGCATCGATCTGTGTTGAAGTTGCACTAATTTTTCCGGCGTTATAGCTATTCTCAATAGATTTGGCATAGAATCCCACTATCCCGCCCGCATAAGCTTCAGCAGTTGCGTTCGATTCAACAAAGCCTTTGTTGTAAACATTTGCGCAGATCGCTCCACCCATGCCGACAATGCCTCCAGACATTGCCATGCCATAGCTGTAACTATTTGTTGCAGTAACATGACCAATGTTAAAGCAACCGCTAATTGAGCCTGCGCTATTGTTGTAACCTAATATGCCGCCTGCTACGTTATATGTGCCGCTCCCGTTAGTTGTAATCTTGCCAGCATTATAGCAAGCTGAAATGATGTTTGACGCGGTATAACTTGAAGTGCCTACAATGCCGCCACCATAGATGGAAGCCTGTATTCCTCCGGTATTTGCACAAGCAGACACCAAACAGGTGGCTTTTCTGGTGTCGCCGATAATACCTCCTGCAAATGAACCAGACACCGCGCCAGCGTTATTACAATCCATGATAGTCACTGTCTGGGTGGAAAGGCTTCCATCACCAGCAATTCCACCTGCGCAAAGTGCGCTTATTATGCCCTCGTTGCTACAATTTTGCGTATTACTTGCTGTTCCAGTTATTCCACCAGCATAACCATACGCCTTGATGGTGCCTGAATTTTTGCAATTGGTAATTGTGTTTGCAGAACCAGTAATGCCGCCCGCGTGTTCTGTAACACTACTTGATTGTACAGAGATATTGCCGATATTGAAACATCCATCAATCGTGCCGCTATAGGCTGATATGCCGCCAATAGTGGAAGACTCACTCCCCGTTCTATATGTGATTGACGCTTTATTTACGCAATCGATTATACTATCTGCTGAAGCGGCTATGCCGCCAAGATTGAATGTAACACGGGTAGCTGTTGAAGTGGCTGATAGCGTGCCACTTGAGGTACAGTTAACTATAGTGCTTCCACTGCCAGTTAGCCCCCCAACGTACAACCCTATGTACGTAGAACCGCCTGTACTCGCACTGACAGTGATATTGTAGCTAACTGCTAGATTTTTTATTGTGCTGTTATAGTTTGCGAAGCCAAACAAGCCTATGACATATTGCACATAGGGGTTGGTGCCACTTAAATTCTCATAGAGGTTTTGGCTTATCTTTAAAGATGTTATTTCATAACCGTTACCATCAAAAACCCCGCCGAAGTTGATCGAATTATCTCTCTCATACTTGATTGACCCTATAGGTTCCCAATTAGCGTAGTCACCAAGGTCTATGTTGTTCATCAGAATATAGCTGTCAGAAATGTAGCCCCAGCGGTCAACATCGTTACGGATATTATCCAAATCCTGTGCCGTATAAATGCCCGTATACCCCGCTGGCACTGTAGTTTGATGCGTAACCGGCACAATAAAACCCCAATTGGTTGTACCGTCATCACCAGATTGGGCCGCCGCTGCTGGCACAGCACCCAGCGTCCCCGCACTGCCATATACCAGAACCACAGCCAACACCACGGCCAACAGCCGCTTGCCCAATTTGCACTGCTTGTCCAAGAAAATTACCTCCTGAATGTATTTTGAGATTTGCCAAAGCCGCCTATGTACCGTATGTTACTTAATTCTTACTCGCCTTAGTTCATTATACCGATTTATCCGACTAATTCAAGCCGTTACCTTGATATTATTTTCAGGTAACGGCCAGCTAACCCCTTGCGAAAAGTATAAAAAACTGCTATACTAAGGCATAATTTTAATTTTGGGGTGATGACGTGGCACACACAGGGACAATGCTGGGTGAATACGCGGATGAACGGGGCCTGTCCATCAGCCGCTTTGCACTGGAAACCGGCGAAAACAAGGGCTTCATTACTAGCATTTTCAAAGGGGAAAAGGCACTGACGGAGAAAATATTGCAGGCGACCCTTGCCAAAAAGCTGTTGTTGCCTGAACAGGCCGAACGGTTACGCGAGGCATTTTACCGTGATAAATACGGTGATGAAGTCTATACCCGTCTCATGGTCATCAAAAATGGGCTGGCAAAGCTGGCTGCTGCCGAGACTAT
>WQTJ01000008.1 GCA_009786345.1 Dehalococcoidia bacterium
CTTTCTCTACACCCACATGCGGACCATGCCTTGGCGGACATATGGGCATATTGGCAGCAGGCGAACGAGCCATCGCAACTACCAATCGCAATTTTGTGGGACGAATGGGCTCACCTAAGAGTGAAGTGTACCTATCCAATCCGGCAGTAGCCGCCGCTTCTGCAGTGCTTGGGCGCATCGCATCGCCTGATGAGTTGTAAATACCACAGGTTTACTTTATTGACATAATATAAACAAAGGATTATTAAATGGAAGATAGTGTTCGCGTTAAACTGATGGTCAAACCAAACACAAAAGTGTGCTTATTTCACGCACGCAAGAACTTATTGCCTCAATTTATGGCAGGTGATCTCAACCTTATGCTGGACTGGGCCGAGAACGAATGTGACAGTATTATTTACTGGCGGCAGGCAAAAGATGACTTAAACGATACCATGGCGCACTTAGAACAGCAGATTAAACCAAGCGGGCGTGTATGGCTGGTGCTTTCAGATGCCTCCAAAGCCGATATTGAGCGCGTTCAACAAGATATTATCGACTACACCAACCTCAAAGCTGGCAAAGTGATTGACATAGGTGATGGCGAAGCGGCCCTGCAGTTTGTAGTTAGGAAAAGTGCCATGCAAGACAAGGATATCTGAGTTGAAGAATGGGGGATATAAATATGCTGACAGGAAAAGTATTTAAATATGGTGCTAACGTGGACACAGATGCCATTATTCCGGCACGCTATCTGAATGTTTCGGAACCGTCGGAGCTGGCTAAGCACTGCATGGAAGATATCGACCTTAGCTTCGTTAACAATGTCCGGAAAGGAGATGTCTTGGTAGCCACCACCAATTTTGGCTGCGGTTCATCGCGCGAGCATGCACCAATTGCTATAAAGGCCGCCGGAATATCCGCCGTGGTGGCAAGTTCTTTTGCCCGCATATTTTTCCGTAATGCCATTAATATCGGCCTTCCGCTGCTTGAGTCACCTGAAACAGTGGCTAACACTGAAGCAGGTGATACGCTTCAAATTGAATTAGAAACAGGCATCATCAAGAACATTACCAAAGGGCTTACTTTCCATTCAAAGCCATATCCGCCTTTCATGGCATGCATTATTGCATCCGGTGGGCTAGTGGAGTATACCAAACAAAAACTGACAGAAAGCGTATAAGCGTATGAAATTTAAGATCGCACAATTAGCGGGCGACGGCATAGGACCTGAGGTCACCTCTCAGGCAGTAATGGTGATACAGCAAATCGGCAAACTCCACGGCCACACATTTGAGATAGAAACAGGCCTTATCGGTGGAATCGCCATTGATCAGAGAGGTTCCGCCTTACCACCGGAAACGTTAAAACTGGCTAAGGCATCAGATGCTGTGTTGTTAGGTGCAGTGGGAGACCCCAAATTTGACGACCCCAAAATCAAAGAGCGCCCAGAAAATGGCCTGCTGGCCATACGTAAGAACTTAAAGCTTTTTGCCAATTTGCGTCCGGTGAAAGTGTATGACGAATTAGCTGATGGTGCCATGCTTAAAGCTGAAGTCATCAAAGGTGCTGATTTTGTTTTTGTACGGGAACTCACCAGTGGTTTATATTTCGGCAAACCTAAGAAGCGCTGGGAAACTTCTACCGGCAGGAAGGCCGTAGATTCCATGTACTATACTGAGCAGGAAATCGAGCGCATTGTGCGCGTCGGTTTTGAGCTGGCACGTTTACGCCGTAAGAAGCTAACCTCAGTGGATAAAGCCAATGTGCTGGAATCATCACGATTATGGAGACAGGTGACTGCAGAGGTTTCTAAAGACTTCCCTGACGTGACGCTGGATCACTTGCTGGTTGATACCTGCGCTATGAGTTTAATCCGCGCTCCGCGCGATTTTGATGTAGTAGTAACAGAGAACACTTTTGGCGACATCCTTACCGACGAGGCATCCATGCTGGCTGGCTCTATGGGCATGCTGCCTTCAGCTTCACTTGACGGCATACCGGCTAAAGGAGAGCGTACGTTTGGTCTCTTTGAGCCAATTCATGGATCAGCCCCCACAATCGCAGGAAAGGATATAGCTAATCCTATTGCCACCATACTCTCACTTGCCATGCTATTACGCTATTCACTGGCGCTGGAAAAAGAAGCAGCAGCCGTAGAGCAGGCTGTTTCAGATGTACTCAAGGCAGGCTATCGTACATGTGATATAATTGGAATAACAGCAAATACTAAACAGGTGGGCACACAACAAATGGGCACCTTAATTGTAAAGGCGCTCAAAGGATAGTCGACTATGTCAGTCATTCAGCTTTACGATACCACACTGCGGGACGGCGCACAGAGAGCAGGCATCTCTTTTACAGCAGCTGATAAGCTTGCTATCGCATGCAGACTAGATGAGCTAGGGATGCAGTATATAGAAGGCGGCTGGCCCGGTGCTAATCCAAAAGATTCAGAGTTTTTTACGCTAGCCAAAGAGGTTAGCTTTAAAAATGCCACTATTGTTGCTTTCGGCAGCACGCGTAAGCACGGCATAAAATGTGCTGATGATCCTGGGCTAAAAGCTTTACTTGATTCCGGCGTTAAAACTGTGACACTGGTTGGGAAATGCTCGGCACGGCAAGTAACACAAGTGTTAGAAACCACACTTGAGGAAAACTTGGACATGGTGTTCTCCTCCGTTGAGTTCCTGCGCAAGAATGGAGTGGTTGTTTTCCTTGATGCCGAACACTTTTTCGACGGATGGAAAGACAACCGTGATTACGCTATAAAAGTTCTGCAGACAGCTGCTAAA
>WQTJ01000009.1 GCA_009786345.1 Dehalococcoidia bacterium
GAGGTATCAGTACTGGTATAGGAGAGTCTTGACATAAGCGCTGTCGTAGCAGGCGATTGGCCGCCACACCTCCAGAAAGTAAAATTTGTTGTGCGCCGCATTCAGCAGAAGCGGCGATGGTCTTACTTGCTAGTGTAGACACGACAGCATGCTGGAAACTGGCTGCAGCATTGTTGACATTACCTACTTTACCTTCTTCAACCATGCGATATAGTGCAGTTTTTATCCCGCTGAAACTAAAGTTGTGGGTGCCGCTCATCCATGAGTATGGCAGTGTTATGCATGCCTGTCCTTGTTGTGCTGCTTTGTCAATGGCTGGTCCGCCGGGGTAGCCAAGCCCTAGTATGCGTGCTGCTTTGTCAAAGGCCTCACCGGCGGCATCGTCAAGAGTATGCCCCAGCATAATATAGTCGCCATGTTGCCGCATGTGTATAAGGTCGGTATGCCCTCCGGAAACTATTAAACACAACAATGGAAACTTAGGGGTTGTCTCTCCGAGCCAGTTGGCATATATGTGCCCTTCCAAGTGGTTTATCCCTACCAGCTGAATGTGTTTAGTGTATGCGATAGATTTGGCGACATTGACACCTACCAGCAGAGAACCAGCTAATCCAGGACCATTGGTAACCGCAATAGCATCAATTTCGTGCCAAGATGTCGATGCCTTGTCCATAGCTTGCTCAATGATAGGAATGATTGCTAACAAGTGTTGTCTGGAAGCTACTTCTGGCACTATTCCGCCGTAGCGGGCATGGATATCCACTTGCGATGCGATTTCGTTGGATAGTATGCGTATACCATCTTCGACAACAGCGGCAGCCGTTTCGTCGCAAGAGCTTTCAATGCCAAGTATCTTCATAATAGGAATTATAACACATGATTTATGCCTATGGGCTTAATAGCTATTTGACGTTACAAGGATTGCAGTGATAGCATTGCGGGTATTGGACAAAGATTAGGCATGTCAATCAGACGTAAAATAATTGCTGTTATAATAGCCTTGGTTTTTGCGGTGTTGGGCATTGGCTTGATGGCGTGGCGCATAGGTGAAGAAATCGGATGGGGAAAAGCCGCTGATGCTTGGTGGTTTGTTGTTATAATTGCTCTGGTTATACTGCTTGTGGCGTTTCTAGTTTATCACGCAGTCAGCAGCAAGCTGAATCGTTGACATAACATTAGAGCCCCCACATGGCTAATCCCACCTGTTTCCCTATATAGGTTAGGTGTAGCTTACCTTTGACACCCTCATGCCCCGATGTTATCATGGGGCACTAGTTGTGAAGACATCCATTTAAGGGATATCAATGAACGGTACATATGTTATCTACGGCATTCTGCTCTTCCTATGCGTAATTTTGTCGGCATTTTTCGCTGTGACAGAAACAGCTTTCATCTCGCTGGAAAAATTCCGATTGCAACGTATGCTGGAAGCTAAGATGCGTGGTGCTACACGTGTAGCACGCATCTTGGAAAAACCAGAACGTTTTTTGTCCTCTATTCTGCTTGGCAACAATCTCGTGAATACTGCAGCGGCAGCTTTAGCTACTACTTTAGCCCTCTCAATACGTGACAACAGCGCTAGTGTAGCCATCGCTACAATAATTGTCACAGTGGTATTATTGGTTTTCGGTGATGTGGGGCCTAAGACATTTGGTAACAGCTATCGTGAGAAAATAACACTAGTCCTTGCGCACCCAGTAGAGGCTATTTTATGGATTCTTGCACCATTTGCTACAGTGCTTAGCTGGATAGCTGTTGCTTTCACTCGTTTGATGGGCGGAAAGCCGATGCCCAAAATTCTGGTTGAGCCGGAAGACATTGCGAGCATGATTACCGTAGGGCATAAAGAAGGTACTGTTGAAAAGAACGAAGCTGAGATGCTGCATAATGTTTTTGACTTCGGTGATCGCCCTGTACATGAGGTAATTGTGCCGCGTACGGAGGTAGTTGCAGTAGAAAAAGGAACGCGCTTATCTGATTTTTTGTCAACTTATTCCACGTCGCCTAAATCGCGTTATCCTGTTTACGAAGAGAGTATGGACAATGTCATAGGTGTGTTGTCCACTAAGGATGTCATGATGGCGATAGCCCGTGACAATATTTCCATGGACAGTTGTGTTGATGACTTAACACGCCCTGCCTACTTTGCTCCTGAAAGCAAGCGTATCAGTGATTTGTTCCAAGAGATGCGTGATAAAAACTATCATATGGGAATTATTGTTGATGAGTATGGCGGAACGGCTGGTATTGTTAGCTTGAGTCGGCTGATGGAAGAAATATTTGGTTCAGTTGGGAATGATTTATCGGCGGCAGAAAAGGAGTTTGAATCTATCAACGAGCATACTTTTCAAGTGGATGGCAGTATGCGCATTGATGAGGCTAATACTGAAATTGCTCTCGGCTTGCCAGAGGGAGATTATGAAACAATAGCTGGCTTTATCCTGCATATTATGGGGCGCATCCCTAAGCAGGGTCAGCAGATTAAATATCGTGACTTGAAGATAGTAGTTACCAAGATGAAAGGCCTCAAAATTGAGGAAGTATTAATTAAGCGAGATAAAACACCAAAGGATGAATCGTTTAAGGATACGTTTTAGGCGCGGTGAAGAGATTAAGTACATTTCACATTTGGATTTGATCCGGGTGTGGATGCGTGCTTTCCGGCGTGCGGGAGTGGAGTTGGCTTATAGCGAAGGCTTTAATCCTCATCCTCGCTTGTCATTGGCTGCCCCACTTGCGTTGGGGGTAATTGGATTGAGTGAATTGATAGATGTCTATACTGTCAAGCCTCTATCTGGGCATGCTTTAGTAAGTATGGCGG
>WQTJ01000010.1 GCA_009786345.1 Dehalococcoidia bacterium
CCGATTATCCCATCGGATGATACAAATTTCAGCGTTATTTTATTTTGAGTCAACGATACTTCTTTCGACGTTATTATTTATGAGTCAATGCGGTGTGTTGCACAGTGCAATGTGGTGTTGTATAATACTGGCAGTTTAGGTTTAGGTTGTTACAAGCTCATATGCAAATTTATTCTACGCTGGATGACCAAAAACTTCGAACTAAGAAATTATAGAGAGGAGGTCATCCATAGTGTTTGAGGACAAATCAATTCAGTGCTGTGATTGTGGCGCAACGTTCACGTTTAGTGCCCAAGATCAGGAGTTTTTCCAGTCAAAGGGTTATACCAATGAGCCTAAACGCTGCCCTTCTTGCCGTCAGGCTCGCAAGGCAGAGCGTGGAGGTGGTGCTGGTGGATTTGGCGGCGGTGTTCGCCATATGTTTCCGACTACCTGCGCTAGTTGTGGCAAGTCAACAGAGGTTCCTTTCCAACCTCGCGGCGACAAGCCAGTTTACTGCAGTGATTGCTATCGCAGCATTAAGCGGTAATAGTTTGCTCAAGTAGGTGGCATTTACATGGGTTGATATAATCGCTCATGTATAAATCTCTAAGTGGTTCCCGGAGGAGGTGAAGTACAGTTGTCTTTGAGAGTAACCATTCGTGATGGCGAATCACAGGAATCGCTGCTTAAGCGTTTCCAAAGAATGGTGCAAACTGAGGGTGTTTTGCGTGAAGCTAGAGCTCACGAATATTTCATCTCTCGGGGAGATGCAGAGCGCATTAAGGCCAAGAAGAGTGCCCGTAGGCGCAAGCGCCAGGAAAGCATGTCTAAACCTAGGCAGTATTGATAGTGTTTGGAGTTAGACATCAATGAGATTAAAACGATTACAGCGACCATATGGTCGCTGTAATCGTTTTAGGGGTGATTATCTAGCTCGGAATGCCAAGCGGTAGTTGTTATGTGTTGTCATATTATACTTTCCGTATCATGCAGATGAAGATTAAGCTAAGAATAACGCCGTTTCTGCTCCTGTGTTTTAGTGGGGGATTGGCTATTTTTAGCTCAACCATGGCCAAAAATCCTGCTTTACCTCTGTTTATTCGTTCTTTGGGTGTTCCGGTATCTACGGTTGGTTTTATTGCTGCGGCATCAACGATTGTGGGTATAGTGGTTAGCCTGCCTGCCGGTATGCTATCGGATATAATTGGCCGTCGCCGCGTGTTATTAGTAGCGGCTGTTGTTTTTGCTACGGCACCGTTTCTGTATTTACTGGTGACTGCTCCGTGGCATCTGGTTGTGGTGCGCATCTATCATGGACTGGCAACAGCTATCCTTGGGCCGGTGGCTCTTGCAGCGGTAGCGGATACCTATTCTAGCGGACGCGGTGAGCGCATTGCTTGGTATTCTTCAGCCACTATGATAGGGCGTTTTCTGGCGCCTTTTGCCGGGGGACTGCTCATTTTTGGTGATAATTTCCGCTTTATTTATATAGCTGATGGTGTTGCTGGCATACTGGCTTTATTGGCGATTTCTCGCTTGCGCTTTACAGAAAAAACTTCTAAAAAAGTGAAAGAGGTTTTTAGCCAGCTGTGTAGTAAATATCGGCAGGAAATGGTTTTTATTTTGCGCCATAGAGGCATACTGGCTACCAGTGGTATTGAGGCTGTACAGTATTTTGCATTCGGCTGCATGGAAACGTACCTGCCGATTTACTTGAATGAGAAGCTTGGTTATCCTGCTTGGCAAATTGGGATACTCTTTGCTGTGCAAATACTATCTGCAACTTTCACAAAGCCTATTATGGGGTCCTTGTCTGATCGCTATGGGCGTATTCCACTTATCGGTGTTGGGTTATTGGTTGGGGGGATTGCTACCTCTGCTATGCTGCTTTGGGCTAATTATGTCGTAGTTATTGCGCTAATGACGCTTTTTGGCCTTGGCCTTGCTACAGTTACTGCGTCCACTTCAGCTTTGGTAGCTGATTTGGCACGTGCAGAAGGTAGGGGTGGAGCTATGGGTGTGCTATCGTGCATCATGGATATCGGGCAGTCGTCCGGGCCTATGGTTGCGGGAATTCTTATCGGTGCTATTTCCTACCACGTTACCTTTGCGTTGGTTGGGTTGCTCATGGCGATATCTGCGGTATTGTTTGTCGTGCTTATGCGTTATCGATTTGCTTATGGCGGAACTAAAGAGAGCATAAATGGTTTATAAGACGTAATTAAAGAGTTTTCCGGCAGCCTTTTGAGCCGTGTGAGTTGATTTTGATTGTGCAGGAGTGAATATGAGGCTTGATTTGAAGGATGGATTGTCTGAGGAAAGGATTTGGCTAAGTTAGAGGGCGTTACTGAAAGTTCGCTAAACGAGTGTATCGCCCTTGGGTTACAAAATATGAAAATATTTTTGGAAAATGCCCAAAAACGCCCTGTCAAATGCCCTTGATTTCTCATGGTATATGAGAGGAGTTAGTTTTTCTCTCAAAATCTGGGGCGAGGGCACCACTTCAAAGAATTGTCTGTCCAGCAAATGACAGCGTGAAATAAGTAACAGTGGGTTTCCCTCAAGGCGGGAGATGGCGGCATTAAGTTGTTGCTTCTCCCGCCCGCCTCCGGAAAATGATTTTTTGAGGAGAGTATATGCAGACAACAGTTGAGTATGAAGTCGAAGAAGAAATTGTTCCTTTTGAGAATGACACCATCCGAATTGTAAATCGTATTCCAATTCTTACTCCTGAAGAAAAGGCAAGGCGTAAGCGTGAAATTGAAACACTGCTGTACGACGTCTTTATCAAGTACACGGATAAGAAACGTTTAGTTGCCGAATGCATGAATTGAAGTTGTTTTATGAGTACGAACGAGTTAACAT
>WQTJ01000011.1 GCA_009786345.1 Dehalococcoidia bacterium
TGCGCCATGGCAATCGCCTCTGCCGCAGCTTGCTTAGCGGATTCTGCCGCCATATTTGCTGCTTTAACCGCCTCCTCAGCTCCCAAAACAGCACTCTGGCTGGCGGTTTCAGCTCTGCATGCTGCGTCATCAGCCGCTTTTTTGAATGCCTCTGATGCGCGCTTAGCTTCACGAGAAGCTTCGTCTGCCTTACGGCCGGCTTCTTCAGCTGCAGCTTTGGCCGCATTAGCTTTCAATTCTGCTTTAGCTGCCGCTTCCTGGGCAGAACGTGTGGCAGTATCGGCAGCCTTACTGGCCGCCTCGCGAGCATCCACGGCGCGCGCCTCTGCCTCTTTGGATGCTTTAGTAGCAGAAAGCGCCGCTTCGCGCGCTAACCTGGCCGCTTCTTCAGCACGGCGGGCTGCTTCTGTGGCAGTATCAATATTGCTGCCCATCTCCTCAAGAATTTGAGGGAGGGGCTTGCTCATTATTTCAACACGTCTAACCTTTGGGTCTTTTTCTGGTTCTTGATTTTTCTGTGCCATATCAATCCTCCCCAAATTTATCGTAAAACAACTGCAGAACAGCTTTATCCCCCTTTGGGACAGACGCAATATTGAACGCTAAAAGTAATAAACCCCTGCATTTGATAGCAAGTATAAAGAATGCGAACTAATACTATATATATTTACCGCCGGTTGTCAAACAAAATCGCACCAGTAATATATGTGATCAAATCCCTGTGCGTTTAAGCAGTTCATCAAAAGCAGTAAACCATTTAATTTTGACATCTTCCGACCATAAAGGGTCGAATCCGGGGAATTTATCTATCAATAGTTTGTCCAAACTTATGCCATTTGGAACTTGTCCGCTGCTTATTGGAATTTCCGTCCCTGTATTTTTTGTCTGGATTTTGGACGTTTTTTTTGCAGTTGTTGCTTGGCGGGAATTTCGATTTTTTTTGGTGACAAATGGTGAGATTTTCATGCCGCTGGTACCGGCCAGCTCGATAAAGAACTTGATGCACTTGCGCGCCACATCATTAGCCAGTTGATAGTTATCATGGAAAGCTTCTTCCAGTTGTGCATAAGTAGCCGTTTGCGGATCAACCTGACCTAGAAAGAAGCCGTATGATTCCTGTGTAATTTTCTTAAGTATTTCAGTGCGCTGGTCTTCTCTGCTCCCAACCAGCTGACGCAATTTAACCGTCGGAAAGCCGCTGACGTCAACCAAATCCAAAAAACGCAAAGCTGCCACCAGCTGTGCGCCAGTACTGCCTGATAATCGCTCCCCCCAATAGCTACGGTCTATGCGGGCCGGCATAGTATGCTGCAGACCTTCTATAAAGTTTAAGAAAGTGCGATATGAAACATAAGGCGGCAATAGCTTCTTGGACGGGTTGGATAAAATCATGACCAATTGTAGATTAATTCCAACAAAAAATGCAATAGGACAAACCATGTTTTGCGGTAAGGACAAAATGTTTTGGTTATGGAATTTCTGCGGACAATTTTGGACAGTATTTGACGCTTGCTATTGGTAAAACTTACTATGACGAAAATTTCTACAATATAAGGAGCAGGAGAGCATGGGAGCAGCAATTGAATATCAAAAACTAATGACCGAAATCGTACACATCAACCTTCCCGGTCCGTCAGAACCCACACCAGGCATGAGCGGCGGAGAACTGCTGCACGGGTTTTTAGCTGACCTGTATCGCAGCAACAATCAGGAAACTAAGAATTACGTCAACTCACTGTGCCTGAAGTGGAACGTCCACTACCGCGAATACAAAGGGCAGTAAATTCGTACATCTACAATATATATTAATATTACAGGAGAAAAAGCAGAGGGCATGAAAAGAAGGAAAATCGCTTCCATTGACATAGGAACTACCAAAGTCTGCACTGTTATGGCAGATACCGATGGTGAGGACATACGCGTTCTTGGCGTTGGAGTCGCGCCTTGCAACGGCATGCAAAAAGGGTTGGTAGTCAATCTAAACGACACCAAAGAATCCATCCGCCAATCGGTACGTACAGCGGAGCAAGCAGTAGGTTATAAGCTTGAATCCGCTATGGTTAGCATCAATGGCCGCCATATCAACTCTGTGAACAACCGCGGCGTCATCGCCATTACCGACAATAAGCAAACCGTAAAGCCTGATGATGTATATCGTGTGTTGAAAGTAGCCCAGAACATAGACCAGACAAGTGCCGCAGGGTCAACAATCCTGCACCTAATACCGCAAACCTATGCAGTTGACGGGCAGGAAGGCATAAAAAACCCTGTTGGTATGCATGGGTTCAGACTAGATGTTGATACCCATATCGTCACCACAACCGCTGCTTCAGTTGAAAACCTCGCCAAATGTATACGCGCAGCGGGCATTGAAATTGAGCAGCTGATTTTCGCACCGCTTGCCAGTGCCGAAGCAGTGCTAACTCCTGATGAAAAACAAACAGGCGTCATCATGGCCGATATCGGCGGAGGCACCACAGGCATAACAGTATATTCCAACGGCAATATTCTCCATACTTCAGTACTGCCAGTATCAGGCTATTCCATCACACATGATATTTCTGTCGGCTTGGGTGTATCCATTGAATTAGCTGAGAGTATCAAGCTGAGGTATGGTAGTGTAGAACTAGGCGAGGATAAAATGTCCGAGCGAACATTGCTTGAAGATGGCCGGACTATATCATACGCGGAACTCTACGAAATTATCCGCACACGCGTTGAAGAAATGTTGCGGCTGGTTTTGCTGGAACTTCCCAACAATTACAATAAATATATCCGCTCCGGCATAGTGCTTACCGGTGGTACGACAAACCTGCCCGGTATAACAGAACTTGGTATGGATGTAGCTCACCTGCCGGTACGCATCGGTACGCCGCCAAAATTATATGGAATTTCTGA
>WQTJ01000012.1 GCA_009786345.1 Dehalococcoidia bacterium
ATAGTGGTTATGATTTATAAAGGACTATAATAACAGCAAGGCAAGCTTTACCAAGAAAGTAACATGGACTATTTTATCTCGTAACCACTATAATAGCTGAGAAACAAATAATCACGCAACACGCTACAAGCACGCTTGATAGCCGTTTAGATGTAAAAATCATTAATTCACCTATGTGTTCCCTGCAACTATTATGGGACATGTTTGAAAGTCAAGTTGTTCTACTGTGAGGTAGTTGCCTCAATCAATTTCACTTTGCATCTAACATCAGTATAACACACTGAATCTTTGTTTAATCGCCATGGGCTCAAAAACTCAAACCTACTGATTACTTCCCATGTCTCTGCGCAGCTCAATGATTCTGTCACGCAATAGTGCTGCTTTCTCGAACTCAAGGTTCTTTGCGGCTTTTTTCATTTGTTTTTCCATAGCATCCACAAAGCGTGTTTGATTTTCGTTTGACATACGTTCAATATCTGCGTATTTGGGGAGGGTTTCGACTCCTGCTGAGGTGGCTTTCACCCGCTCCGTAATGTCTCTAACAGCTTTTTGGATGCCTTGTGGCGTTATGTTGTTTTGGTGGTTGTATTCTTCTTGTATGGTACGTCTGCGATTGATTTCATTTATAGCCCGCTGCATGCTACCGGTAATACTATCGGCGTACATTATGACTCGCCCTTCAACATGGCGTGCAGCACGGCCCATGGTTTGTATGAGTGCCTGCTCAGAGCGTAGGTAACCTTCTTTGTCAGCATCAAGTATGGCAACCAAGCTTACTTCAGGCAGATCAAGCCCTTCACGCAGAAGGTTTATGCCTACAACAACATCATACACTCCCAATCGTAAATCGCGTAGTACTTCTACCCTCTCGAAAGTATCCATTTCTGAGTGCAGGTAATGTGTTTTGACACCCATCTCTGCTAGATAGTCTGCTAGGTTTTCGGCTAATTTCTTAGTGAGGGTTGTCACTAAGCAGCGCATACCATTGTCGGTACACTTCTTTATCTCATCAAACAGGTCATCAATCTGGCCATTGGTAGGCTTTATTTCAATAGTTGGCTCTAATAGCCCTGTAGGACGTACCAATTGTTCTACAACTTGGCTACTGACAGTCAATTCATATTCTGCTGGAGTGGCTGAAATATACATTACCTGGTTCATGTGCTGCTTGAACTCGTTAAATGATAGAGGGCGGTTATCCATGGCTGATGGAAGACGGAAACCGAAATTAACCAGTGTCCGCTTGCGTTCAAGGTCCCCGCGATACATACCGCGAATTTGAGGGATGCTCATATGTGACTCATCAATGATAGTGATGAAATCTGTGGGGAAATAGTCTATCAGCGTCCATGGTGCGCTGCCAGCCAAGCGTCCTGCAAGGTGGCTTGAATAGTTCTCAATGCCAGAGCAGTATCCAGCTTCTTGAAGCATCTCTAAATCGTAGTTGGTGCGTGCTTCCAGTCTTGCGGCTTCAAGTAGTTTTCCTTCCTCTTTTAGCACGGTCATGCGTTGCGCCAACTCTTCACGGATGCCGGTTATGGCTTTTTGCAGTTTGTCGTGTGACGTGACGAAGTGTTTAGCCGGAAAAATGCTGGCCGTATTCATCTCTGCCAGAATTTCACCTGTAAGCGGATTAAATGAAGTGATACGCTCAAGTGTATTGCCAAAAAACTCAAGCTTCAGTCCCATTTCCTCATAGGAAGGTTGTATTTCTAAAGTGTCGCCACGTACGCGAAACTTCCCGCGGGTTAATTCCATGTCGTTGCGCTCATATTGCATGTCTACCAGTTGCTTCAGCACATCACGGCGCGGATACTCATTATTCTTTTGCAGGTTAAATATGAAATGGCGGTATTCTTCTGGTTCTCCTAGACCGTATATGCAGGACACAGAAGCCACAATAATCACATCACGTCGTTCCAGCAGTGCTTTGGTTGCTGCGTGCCGTAGTTTGTCTATTTCATCGTTGATATCCGCATCTTTTTCAATGTACATATCTTTGGATGGCACATATGCTTCCGGCTGGTAGTAGTCGTAGTAACTGACGAAGTATTCAACGGCATTACGAGGGAAAAACTCTTTAAATTCTGCGTAAAGTTGTGCGGCTAAGGTCTTGTTGTGGCTCATTACCAGCGCAGGACGCCCCACGCGTGCGATGACGTTGGCCATGGTGAAAGTCTTGCCGGAACCGGTAACTCCCAGTAATGTTTGGTGAGTGAAACCGGCATTAATACCATTCACTAACCGATCTACCGCTTGTGGCTGGTCTCCGGTAAGTTGGAAATTGGAGGTTATTTCAAATGGGGGCATGTCTATGAGTATAGTGGGATGTATGATAAGAGGCAAATACCAAATAGTCGAAACCTGCGCGTTTGCTGGTTGAGTAAATGCATTAATATATTTAATTAGTTGTTCGTACTGCTATAGCTAACAGTCCAGGTCCGGCGTGCGAGCCGATGACTGGTCCCAATTGTGATAGCACGATGCGCTCCGCTGGGAAGTGTGTGATTTTATTGAGCAACTCAAGAGCTTCTTCGCGATCTGTGCTATATACAGCGTATAGATCTTCAATATTTTTGAAGCTTGCAGCAAACTCCAGCAATTTTTTCTTGGCGGTAGCTTTGCTGTGCACTTGTGTCACTGGCGCAAATCCGCCATCCCTTATAGTTAACAGCGGTTTGGTATTGAGCATGGAGCCGACGATCGATTTAGCTTTGCCTATGCGCCCTCCGCGTGCCAGATATTCTAAAGTATCAAACATGATGAGTACGTCGATACGTGGCAACATTTCGTTGACGGCATCCACTATCTCTTGAAAGCCTTTGCCAGCCTTAGCCATTTTAGCGGCATTGATGACTGCCATTCCGAGTGCCAAAGAAATTGTTTTTGAATCAATTATTTCAATGGGGC
>WQTJ01000013.1 GCA_009786345.1 Dehalococcoidia bacterium
ATATGCACACGACTTACTCCAGCTGCAATGATTGCATGCGTACATGGAGAAGTGCGCCCAAAATGGCAACAAGGTTCAAGAGTAACATAGAGCGTGCTACCGCGAGCCTGTTCGCCAGCCTGCTCAAGAGCTACTATTTCAGCATGGCGCAAACCAGGTGATTGGGTAAAACCCTGTCCAATCACCACACCATCTTTCACCAGCACAGCACCAACCGCCGGATTGGGCGATACATTCCCGTGTGCTAATTTAGCCAGTGAGATGGCCTGCTCCATAAAATCCATATATGCGCACATTCTAACACTCTTATTTTTGAAAGTGCAAATTAAAACATATCAATTTTGATATAAGGTATATCGTTTTTGCCTAGATAACAGTGACACCGCGTATGCGGTGTCACTGTTCTAATTGCTACATTGCTCTAACCTATGGCATATACAGCCTGCACATTCACAATAATTTCTACTTCGCTAGTATGTGAATTGCAAGTAATAATTTCATTTATGTAAATTAATTTGCCCCGCTTTACGTTGTCAAGCTTAGCCAGTCGATTAGCACGTTCAGATGCATCTTTTACAGCGGCTTCACGCGCGCTTTCATAGTGCTGTTCTGGATGATTCAAAGAGAAAGTAATACTGTCCATGCGGAAATTGTTACCGCCAGCGTTAGCTGCCGCATTGATTACGTCGCTAACTTTATCGACATCGCGCACCTTAACTGTCATGGAACTGGTTACACAATAACCTTCAAGTGTTTGCTTGCCGTTATCACTACTATAAACGGAAGATATGTTATAGTTTGATGTGGCAATATCATCCTCAGCTACACCTTTAGCTTTAATAGCCGACAATATAGCACTCATAGACTGAGCAGCCTGCGACTGAGCGGCAGATACACTCCCAGTTTGAGTCTGTACCCCCATATTGATGATAGCAACATCAGGAGCAACAGATACCTTACCAACACCCTCCACCCAAATACCAACATCTTGCTGGCTGGATATACTCTGTGAAATATCAGGGGCACTACCACCGCCAAAAGTATCACAACCTGTAACACTAATAACCAGCACTGCCATAGAAAGAGCCGTTCCACATATGATGAGTAACTTTCTTTTCAACTTATTGCTCCTTTCAACTTGAGTAAATGTTACCCCCTAAAGCATTATAAAGCAACACATACTCTACAAAACTTCTTGCAATATAAAGCATTGCTATTTTTATTTTTTCAAATCATTACACTAAATTTATGAAAACGCATGCGTCAGCTAGCCATAGATAGATATAACGAGCCTCAAGTAGTATAATTAACAAAATACATATTTCGCAGGCTAGGTGGTTATATTATGCAAACTAACGAATCAGATTTATATTACACAGATCCAGATGATAGCAATAGTGTCCAATCAAAGGAAACTTTTGATTCTGGCATAGCCAATGTGGATGTGCATGACACCTCCATACCGCAGAAAACAACCGAAGAAGTTTTAGTCGCCAATACTACCGAGGCAGATGCAACTAGCACATCAGCACCACAGACAACACTAGAAGAAATCTCGGATTCCAACAGGTCTGATACAGAATATAACACTCCGCTATTATTAATGCCTGCAACCGAGGAATGTGATACCACTGGCTCTCCAGATGTTCAACCAGGACAAGACCCTCAAGTAAGCGCCAAAAAGAAATCTTGGCTGAAAAATATCTTCCGAGAATTACTCATATACGCAGCTATACTCTTGGTGTTATTCTTAGGTATCAATCTAGTACTGCAGAATTCTATTATCGTTTCTGTCAGTATGAACCCAACATTGAGTGAAAATGATCGCATACTAATATATAAGCTGGCATATAAATTCGGCCATGAGCCCCAGCGCGGTGACATCATAGTTTTCACGCCACCAGAGCATGTACACTCAGACAGCGATTATATTAAGCGGATTATCGGTTTGCCTGGTGAGATTGTGGAGATCAAAAACGGTTATGTCCATATCCACAAGCCTGATGGCAGCACAATAACCCTTGAAGAACCTTATATTGCAGAACATCCTAACTACACATACACCAGCCAACCCATCCCGGCAGATAGCTATTTCGTGATGGGCGATAACCGCAATCATTCATCCGATTCACATACAGGTTGGACTGTAACACGCGATAGTATCGTAGGGCGTGCCTTTTGGACTGTTTGGCCCTTTTCAAAATTCGGTGCGGCATCTAACTACAACCTGCCAAAATAACTATTTGGGAATATTATGTCAATTAACGACATGCATGATGCTGAGACACTTTTTCGCGATAGCGGAGCCATACTAGACGGACACTTCCTGCTGACATCAGGCTTACATTCGCCAGTCTATTGGGAAAAGTTTCGCATATTGGAACAACCAGAGCATACATCCAAGCTATGCTCTATGATAGCCGCTCATTTCAAAAATTGCGGCGCACAAGTGGTAGCTGGTCCAACTACAGGAGGCATCATTCTAGCTTTTGAAGTTGCTAAGCAGATGGGATTGCGCTGCATTTTCGCCGAGAAAAATGATAGCGGACAGCGCACTTTCCGGCGTGGGTTTGTCCTTAACAGAAAAGAAAAAGTTCTTGTAATAGATGATATACTCACCACCGGCAAATCTGTAAAAGAAGTGCTGGAGGCTATATCTGAACATGATGGAACAGTAGTCGGCATCGGTGTGCTAGTCGACCGTTCTGAGCAAGATCTTAGCTTCGGATTTCCGCTATATAGCTGCCTGCGTTCTGTTACCACGGCCTACCAACCGCAGAATTGCCCACTGTGCCAACAAAGCATACCTCTCGTCAAACCAGGTAGTAGCAAGCAAAAGCAAAACTGACTACTTTAGGCTTGATGCTTTATAACTCACTTTTTGAAATTATTGTTGTCCCTTTTGGAGTGATTTTATACATTTGCAATC
>WQTJ01000014.1 GCA_009786345.1 Dehalococcoidia bacterium
AAAACGGTAGCACTTAAAACCATCGGGCTTTTATGCCTTATGACCCAAGCGGGACTACCCATACCAGCCAGTGCAGGCGCGCGCCTGCCAGTATTCAATGGCATATTCGCTGACATCGGCGATGAACAAAGCATCCAAGAAACGATGTCCACTTTCGGCTGGCACATGAGCAACATCAGCCGCATACTGCGCGAGGCGAACGGAGCAAGCTTGATACTACTGGATGAACTATGCGCAAACACCGATCCGCATGAAGGAACAGCTCTTGCCCGCGCCATCATACAGCATCTGCTTAATCACCATATCTTGGGTATGATAACCACCCACTATACTGAGCTAAAAGTTCTTGCCCACACCACACATGGGCTCCAGAATGCATCCTTTGATTTCGACCCGCATACTCTCCGCCCTACATATCACCTCACGTTGGGAACACCTGGCGGTTCAAACGCTATTGCCACTGCCGCCAGCTTCAACCTGCCGACGGAAGTCATCTCCTGCGCACGCAATTCACTAAGTCATGGAGCACGCGAAATAGATGCTCTGCTCACAGGGCTTCAGGATGAACGCACACGGCTGACAGAACTGACTCATACGATGGAATCAGAAAAAGATAAATTAGCAGCGCGTTCAACCGAGCTTGAGAATGAGCTGAAAAAGTTGAACGCAGAGAGGCAGCATATCCTACAAGATGCCCGTGACAACTTAGTAGCCGAGATGTCGATTTTGCAAAAAGAGATCAAGTTTGCTGCTACAGCCCTAAAGCATAACCACTCCGCGGAAACTATTGACAAAGCACGCAGAATTACACAAACTACCAGAGAGCATCTTAAAAAGAGCCTTCCTGCCACAAGAGACACTCATACATCAAACGCCCCCATAGCAATCGGAGACCGTGTGTGGCTTATAGAATTCGGTGTAGAAGCTACTGTCACGTCAATAAATGAACGCTCCGGTCAGATAGAGGCCGCCTCTGGCTCCCTCTGTTTCAAAGTCAGCAGAGAGTCAATAAACAAAATTGCCGCTTCTGGTTCAACTCCTTATGCGCATCGCAGGCTGCAAACACCTTTGAAATATGTATCTTCCGAACTTGACCTGCGAGGACGGCGTGCCGGAGAAGTTGAAGCACTGCTTGATAGTTATCTTGGTGATGCCGCATTAAGCGGGAGGCAAAGCGTGCGCATAATACATGGCTTTGGTACAGGAGCAGTGCGCACCATTATCCGCGACCAAGCCGCCAATCATTCATTGGTAAAATCTTTTCATACCGCAGCGCATGATGATGGGGGCGATGGGGCAACTATAATAGAGTTAAAGTAGCCGTACACTATTGCATGAGCATCTAATCAAGTCATATCACTTTAACCAGTTTCGTTAAATTAATGCGAAAGTATTATTTAATGCCATACTGCGGCATGAATAATAGTGTTACTTCCCTCCAAAATAGGACAGTGCCTGCTTGACCTTCTCTTCAAGCGTAACATGCTTGCCATGCGGTAAAGTTGCAACAGCATGTGAAGCTTCGGCCGCAGAATAGCCCAATCCAAGCAATGCTGCCAGCACATCCTCATCGTCATCCCCAACTGGCACTACTTTGGCACCACCCCAACCAGATTTCAGCTTATCTCTCAGTTCCAAAATAAGACGCCCCGCCAGTTTTTTGCCGACACCAGGAATAGCCGTCAGCAATTCCTCGCTACCGCCAGCGATAGCAGACACCAGCTGCTCCGCATTCATAGTAGAAAACATCGCCAGCGCCAGCTTAGGGCCAACTCCAGTAACATCAATCAAAAGCTGAAACAGCTTTAAATCCTCTTCGGATGAAAATCCATACAGTAAAATTGCATCCTCGCGCACATGCGTATGTGTGTGCACGCGTACTTCTTCACCAAGCCCGCCCATTGTCAACACTGTTGAAACCGGCATGAACACTTGGAAACCGACTCCACCGACATTTATAACAACATAGCCTGAAGATAAAGTTTCTAAGGTACCTTTCAAACTAGCAATCATATTAACTCCTCTTCAGCGCCTTTATCTGCTTTCCTGAATCAAATCACGCAAGCAACTCTCTCGCAAGTGGCATATGGCCACTGCCAGCGCATCGGCAGCGTCACTTGGCTGAGGTATTTCATCAAGCTCCAGCAGTATTTTGACCATTTCCTGTATCTGTTCTTTTGAGGAAGCACCATAATCTGCCACATGCTGTTTTATCTGCCTAGGCGCATATTCATAAATTGGAATCCTATTTTGTGCGGCAACTAATAGTACAATAGCCTGCGCTTTACCAATTGCCAATGCCGACTTGGCATTTTCGCCGAAAAAGGGGGTTTCCACAGCCATTACATCCGGTGCAAATCTACGCACCACAGACGAAAACTCAGTATGCAGAAAAAACAATCGCCCCGACATGTCGGAGCGAGCGTCACATTTGATAGCACCAAAGTCCACCAGAATCATTTCATTCTGGCAGCTTTCAATCAGCCCATAACCTAAAACAATAGTGCCGGGGTCAACACCTAAAATCCTCATTGAATGCCACACTTATTTCGACTGGTACTTCTCCATAGTTTCATCGCTGATGGCTGCGTTGTTATACACATTCTGGACATCATCCATTGCTTCCAATAAATCCAACATGCGCAATACTTGAAAAGAGGTATGCTCATCAAGCGAAATTGTAGTCTTAGCGACTCTAGCCAACTCAGCGTTTTCTACCTCAATTCCATCCTTTTCTAACGCCTTACGCACTAATTCCAGCTCCGATGGATTAGTATAAATCTCCACAAAATCACCAAGCGGATTTACATCTTCAGCGCCAACATCAATAGCCTGCATGGTTAGGTCATCAATATTTTTGCCTTCGGCAGACACGCCGATAACACCGCGCATCTCAAACATCCACGCTACAGACCCAGTTTCACCCAAGTTGCCGCCTGCACGAGAG
>WQTJ01000015.1 GCA_009786345.1 Dehalococcoidia bacterium
CAGTGTTTTGGTGTCCCATATCCCTTGTTGTTGCACAGGGCATACCCTGGATATTGAGCATCTAATTCTCGCATCATGTTGTCACGTATGACTTTAGCTATGATAGATGCACAGGCGATGGAATAGCACAAGGCATCACCGTGCACAATACTCTTCTGCGGTAACGTTATGTCATCTAGTATTAGGTAATCTATTATCAGGCTATCGGCTGCAGGGCTTAATTGCGCAACCGCTTGTTTCATGGCTTGTTTAGATGCTAAGGCGATGCCGATGGAGTCTATTACCTCATGCGATACTATGCCGGTACCTATCGCAAGTGCTGTTTCCTCTATGCATACAGATAGCCTCTCACGCTGTTTAGCAGTGAGCATTTTTGAATCACGTACATCTTGCAGCCATGAAGACTTCAGATTATTTGGGAGTATTACAGCAGAGGCTATCACTGGCCCTGCTAGACATCCGCGCCCTACCTCATCTACTCCGGCTGTGAGTTTATAACCGGCTGCTTGGAATAGAAGTTCCTCATTGAAAGTCGGTTTGATATCGTGCTTGTGTGCGTTCATAATCTCTTAAGATAGCCCTTTGTTTGTTGCGATATTTGTAGTCCATTTCAGAGCTCTCTCAAGTTTGTCGGATGGCATACTGCCGCTCATAATCTCTAATTTTTTGATGTCTATGCGATAACAATACTCGCCATATGTAAGTTTAATATGCGATGAATGATAGCCCTTGTAGTACATTTCAAAGCACATCCCCTCAAATTCAACTAGCGTAGGCATAATCCATTATAGCTTTCAATTTGCCTCGTTTTCAACCAAAAATTCATCGCCAGATATTTCTTATGTCATGCCGTAGGCATAATATGTGCCATGATATTGCACTTCAATTCCACAAATATGGTATATATGGCAAAACAATCAAAGTTTGTATTAGAATTATATAGAAATATTAATTCGTGACATTGAATAGAGATGAGGTGAGCAAATAAACTTCGATAATGTCTTGGCAAAATATCGCAGGGAATCGGTCTCGGAACGTGACAAGGGAATGCGTTTTGAGCAACTGATACAGGCATATTTGCTTACCGACCCCAAGTATAATAACTTTTCCGCCAAAGATGATTTTGGGGGCCATGATGTTGATATTGATCTAGTAGCGCAAACTTTTGATGGCGAATTTTGGGAGGTCCAGTGCAAGCGCTACCAAGAAGGTAATATCATTGATAAACCTGTCGTAGATGCTTTTCTTGCTACATCAAGCCGCACATTTACTTGCAATTCTCAAACATTTGCTTTCGCTCATCGTTTTTGGATTTCCACTACTAACAAATGGAATTCTAACGCAGAAGAACCTATTAGAAATCAAAATCCGCCTGTAAATTGAGTTAATTTGTCGGATTTACAAAATGCTCCAGTTGTGCTGCCTCAGATTGAATTTGAAGTTTGAGATTATGGTGTGTAAACAGTCTCAAAATTGATATAAACGGAGATAAAAAGTCTTGGGATTTTATTTGAAAACACAAAAAGAAGTACTGCTGGAACTTAATACGTCCGAAGCGGGGCTAACACTTGCTGAAGCCGTGAAGCGATTGCAGGAAAACGGCAGAAACGAATTGGCTAATCCTAAAAAGAAAGGCTTGTTACGCCGTTTTGTTGAACAGCTTACCAACCCGATGATATTGGTTCTTTTAGCCGCTGCTGCCATTTCTGTTGTTATAGCTGTGGTACAAGGCGGAGATCTGAAAGAGTATGCCGAAGCGGGCATTATCCTTGCAGTGGTAATACTCAACAGTGTGCTGGGCGTTTTTCAGGAGAATAAAGCTGAAAAAGCCATTGAGGCCTTGCAGGAAATGAGTGCGGCTACAGCCAAAGTACGGCGTGACGGTACGGTTTTGCATATACCCTCTGCGGAACTTGTTATAGGCGATATCGTGCTGATTGAAGCTGGAGATGCTGTTCCAGCTGATATGCGCCTGATTCAATGTGCCAGCCTTCGCATTGAGGAAGCTGCGCTCACCGGCGAATCTGTCCCATCTGATAAGCTGACGGATACTTTAAGCGGAGATGAATTCGGCAAGGTGACTTTGGGTGATCGCAGGAATATGGCCTATATGGGTTCGAGCGTTGCTTATGGGCGCGGTGAGGGTATTGTAACTGCTACTGGCATGGATACCGAAGTTGGAAAGATCGCGGGAATCATCCAAAGCACTCAGGAAGGCGATACACCACTGCAAAAACGCTTGGCATCTTTAAGCAAAGTATTAAGTGTTCTTGTGCTTGGCATATGTGTTGTGATATTCGCCTTACGGCTGTTCAGTAAAGAAAGCGTTATGGACAGCTTTATGCTTGCGGTGTCGCTTGCGGTTGCTGCTATCCCTGAGGGGCTGGCTGCTGTTGTGACCATTGTGTTATCAATCGGCGTGACCAATATGGCGAAACGTAACGCCATCATACGTCGTCTGACTGCTGTGGAGACTTTAGGCTGTGCGCAGATTATATGCTCTGATAAGACAGGCACTCTCACCCAAAACAAAATGAAGGTGGTAGAAAGCTTTGGTAATCGGGCGCTACTGGCAAAAGCTATGGCGTTGTGCTGCGATTCTGAGTTATCCGCTGACAATGAGATTGTTGGGGATCCCACAGAAAATGCGCTTGTGGCATTTGCGCTTGCGGAAGGCTTTGATAAGAATGCGCTTGTTGCTGAATTCCCCCGTGTGGCTGAAGCGCCGTTTGACAGTATGCGCAAGATGATGTCCACGCTCCATAAGACAACTGGTGGAATAGTGCAATACACGAAAGGCGCACCTGATGAGATCTTGCGTGTTTGTACTCACGCTCTTATAGACGGGCAAGTTGTTGTGTTAGATGATGAGATCAGGCGGAAGATCACAGTTCAAAATAATGAATATGCCGATCGTGCGCTGCGTGTCTTAGCGTGCGCGTATAAAGAATTAAAAGAGGTTCC
>WQTJ01000016.1 GCA_009786345.1 Dehalococcoidia bacterium
CGCTTGAGCAACCAGTATATTGTACTAATGGCCTCTCCGCTTTATAATTGCAGTGCAAACAACCTCTTGGTTATAACCCAGGAAACTGAATTTGCTTCAACAGACGTCGTTATAATTCAGATAGATGACTACTGAATGACGATAAAACTATGAAAGCACCTATTAAGCTGTCTGTCGAAAATCTAGCTCAAATGCCATATTCATTAGTTCTGTGCTATCCATACACGAATTCACTGGAAATAATGAACAGGATTTCGGAATTGAAAGAACTAGGCGTTGAATCAGTTGAACTTACAGGTAATGCGTTTGTATCAACTGTGCCTGAGCCAAGTATACCTGTAACCGGCAAAGGCCATATGGGTATCGTAGTGGTTGCGCATGTTGGAGCAAAACAACTGGCATTAAAAATACGCAGAATTGATAGTGTCAGGAAAAATTGTTTCCACGAGGCAGAAATGCTTCAAAAAGCCAATAAAATTGGGATAGGACCTAAATTTGTAGCTGCCACTAAGAACTACTTGCTTTCGCAGTATATTGATGGTGATTTACTGACTGATTGGCTGGTTAATCATCAGGATAAGGCTAGTTTTCGTATGGCAATAAATGATGTTTTTGAGCAATGCTGGCGCCTTGACAGGGCAGGATTAGACCATGGGGAATTAAGTAAGCCAGCCAAACATTTAATTGTTGACAAGCAGGGCAAACCATTCATTGTGGATTTTGAAACTGCCAGCACCACGCGCAAAGTCGCAAATGTGACTGCGGTTTGCCAGTATCTTTTTATTAAAAACAACGCAGCAAGCCGACTGGTAAGCGAAGTTCTTGGAGAAAAAGATAGACCGCACATTGTTGAAATGCTGCGCCACTATAAAAATGACCGAATTAGGCAATGTTTTGAAGAGTTGGTATAACTTTGCAGGTATTTGGTGATATGCAAACACTCTCCACATTACTCAACGCGGATAAAAGTATTCATTAAATAAAACATTACGAACTGAGGCTAAGATTTCGCCTTATAAATATCTCTTTTCCATTTTTCCACGTGCTTTTTTATAGCATTAAAGCTATCTTCGCTCATGGTATGCTCCATTCTGCAGGCGTCATTCACTGCTGTTTCCTTATCTACTCCTAAGAAAATAAGCCAATCAGAAATCAGCATATGCCGCTCATACATCGTCTCAGCTATTTTCCGCCCACTCTCAGTAAGAATGATGTGACCGATGTCATCAATGGTTACATGTCCGTTTAGACGTAGGTTTTTCATGGCGATGCTTACGCTGGGCTTGGTGTAGTCAAGCTCATTAACAATATCAATAGAACGAACTGGTTTGCCATCTTGGCTTAATATCAAAATTGTTTCCAAGTAATTCTCTGTCGATTCCAATATTTTCAATTATTATCCTCCAGAGCAGTTTATAATAACTAACTATAGCATAACATTGGGTTGTTAGGTATTCAATACATAACAATATAACATCGTAAATATGCGTGTTGACAGGCAAGTTAGTCCATGCTAACCTTGTTGCGCAGTTAGATACGTCTAACTTTATAGAAAGGTTGGTTTTATGCAAAAGCAGGCTGTAAATAAGATAGAACGTGAAATGACGTTAAAGGATTTACGCGTTGGCAGCAGCGGACGGGTAGTTTCGGTTGGTGGGGAAAAAGCACTTAGGCGCAGACTTCTGGATATGGGGATTACGCCGCGTACAGTCATAACTGCCAAGAAAGTAGCTCCCTTAGGCGACCCGATAGAGTTTATTTTGCGAGGATACGTTTTATCACTGCGCTTGGAGGATGCAGGAAAAATTACAATTGAGGCTGTGAAAGAATGATTTTCGCTCTTGCAGGAAACCAAAACAGCGGCAAGAGCACGCTGTTTAACCAGCTTACCGGCTCAAACCAGCACGTTGGCAACTTTCCTGGCATAACAGTAGACCAGAAAATAGGACGAATAATTGAGCATGAAGACGTGTCTATCGTTGATCTGCCTGGCATTTATTCTCTTTCACCTTATACAAGCGAGGAGATTTTAACCCGCGATTTTTTGCTTAAAAATAAGCCCGATGCAATCATCAACATTGTAGATGCCACCAATCTTGAACGCAATTTATATCTGACTCTGCAACTTATTGAGCTTCAAATCCCCTTGGTGCTAGCACTTAACATGATGGATGAAGTTCAGGCAAATCACGGAAGTATTGACATTCCTTTGTTGCAAGAGATGATTGGTGTTCCTGTAGTATCTATTGTAGCTATAAAAAAGCAGGGTGTAGCAGAGCTTGTGGAGCAGGCTATCAATGTGGCAAAAAGCAAAACAAAGCCGGCACGCATAGATTTTTGTTCAGGTGCAGCACACAGGGCAATTCATGCTATCTCATATCTCATTGAAGACCATGCACAAAGGCAGTTAATCCCTACGCGTTTTGCTGCAACCAAGCTGGTCGAGGGTGACAAGCCAATATGTGATATTTTAAAACTCACAGCAAATGAAAAAGACATGATTGAGCATGCCGTAAGTGAAATGGAAAAAGATTTAGGCACTGATCGTGAAGCCGCTCTTGCTGACATGAGGTACCAGTTTATTGAAGATGTTTGCAAAAAATGTGTTGTAAAAATCGGTGAAAGCCGCGAGTACCAGCGAAGCGTCAGGCTGGATAACATATTAACTCATAAAATATGGGCTATTCCAACCTTTCTCGGCATAATATTCTTGGTGTTTTGGCTTACTTTCAATGTTATCGGCAATCACTTAAGCGATGGATTGCTTTGGGGTATTGATCGCTTAAGCAGTGTTGTCGACAGCGCTTTGACGTCATACGGACTGAATCCTGTCGTACACTCACTGATTACCGATGGCATCTTTGCAGGTGTAGGTGCGGTAATCAGCTTTATTCCAATCATCATAACTCTTTTTTTCTTCCTATCCATTTTGGAAGACAGTGGATATATGGCAAGAGTCGCATTTGTTATGGACAAGCCGCTACGGAAAATAGGTCTTTCT
>WQTJ01000017.1 GCA_009786345.1 Dehalococcoidia bacterium
ATGACAAAAGCGTCATCTGCACCATTACCGTTGGCAATGTATCGACTGAATTAGGTATAAAAGAAAAATTTATCCGCAGTGTTACCCATCGAAAAACTAAAAATATAGAGCAGATGTACTCGTCATCCGATGTCGTTCCTGCGTGGTTTTTATCCGGTATGAAATCCGTCCAGTTAGCACCATCAGCTGTAAATAGGCAACCTGTAATGTTTTCATATGCTCAAGCTGGCACAGTAACCGCATCCGTTAAAAATATAACCGATGACGGTTTTGCCTTAGATCTAGGCATCGCCAAGTTACACTTTGAACTCGGGGCAGATGGCGGCACATGGGATTTCGGCAATGGAGCTAGATTTAGGAAGGACATTTAAACGTTGGACGATCAAAGAATACGTTTTTCCCTGTTGTAGCCAGTCCAATTCCAAAGCAGACTTTTACTTTGTCCGAGAACAATTTCAACTTCAAAGCTGCCATGCCAACGCTAAACATGATGCGATTGTCCATACGATAGTCCATCGCTGTAGCTGCAGCCGAACCCACAGCTATACCAAGATCATTAACCGACATAGCACAAGAAATCCCACTACTTTCTGCCGACACACAGTTTCCTGCGCCGCACAATCCGCAATTTAAACCGCGAGGCCAAACATTCGTGCCAATAAGCACAACGCAATGGCACGCATCTATATTTCCTGCATCACGGATGAAGAATGTTTTATTCTCCGTTCCCATAGCCCTCATAGTAGCTGTTAGATTATCTTTATCATCGCCGTCTACCAATATTGTTTCAACTAAATCTACACCGCAGGCCTTTGGTGCCGTTCTCGCCGCCGCTAACATCATTTTAGCCGCAATAATAGCCGCTTTTTTCTCAGTTTCTTCGCTTGTGTAAATCATCCTTTAATTCTCCTCGTAGTGTATTTTTGAAAGCATCCATCTATTGCTGAACCACAATACTCCCCTGCCTATATATCTCACCCAAAAGTCCACCTTTGTACGCCCTGAGCAATCTAACACTACCAATCGTATTGGTCAAGTCATCAGTTCCCTCTGCATAGACACGTATATACTGCGGCGCATAGCCGCTCCACACTCCGTTATGTGATTGTTCCCACAATACCGGCAAGTCGCGCCCTATAAAACGCGAATGAAAAGATCTGGCTTCTTCCTTCGCCAATGCCAGCATACGGCACATGCGTTCTTTTTTTACATCCGTTGGAACCTGTCCCTGCATAGAAGCAGCGTCCGTACCGGGGCGTGACGAGTAAGGGAACACATGAATGCGAGAAAAATCTGCGCGACGACAAAAATCCACAGTCTGGCAAAATTCTTCCTCTGTTTCACAAGGGAAACCAACTATAACATCCGTGGTAACAGCCGCATCTGGCAGATTTACGTTAATAAGTGTCAAGGCATTTTGATAGCTATTAATGGTATACCCACGCCGCATACGACTCAGTACGCTATCAGCACCACTTTGCAGGGAGATATGGAAATGCCGGCACAAGCGCTGATCTCGCCACAACTCTAACAGTTCAGGCGTAATTTCGTACGGCTGTAGCGACGATACCCGTAGGCGTTCAATTACTGTATCAGCTAGTATTTGCTGCAACAGCCCTTTTATATCCAAACCATCAGCAGAATATGCGCCTATCTCTGTGCCAGTTAGCACCACCTCACGGTAACCTTCATCAACACGTTGACGTATTTCTGATAACACTTCATTAACAGCCACACTTTTTTCACGTCCGCGCACCATTGGCACAATACAATACGAACACCAGCGATTGCAGCCATCCTGAACTTTTATTAAGGCGCGTGTGCGATTTGGAATTAAAATCTGCTTGCAGGAACCAACCAAAGAAAATTGATCTATTAAGATTTCCGGCAAGCGCAATTTATCGTCATTTCCAAGAACCAAATCTATTTCTAAAGCTGCTGCCAATGACTGTGCCATACGCTCTGCATAACAACCAGTAGCCACAGTCAAAACCTGTGGATTACGGCGCTTGGCCATTCTCAACAAATGCCTGCTCTTACGATCAGCAATATGTGTAACAGTGCAAGTATTAAGTATATAAACATCTTGCTGAGTCTCTGGCGGCACCATGCAGAATCCAGCCGATGCCAGTTGTCGCGCCAATGTTTCAGATTCAGCTTGGTTTAGCTTACATCCAAGTGTTTCTGTAGCAATTCTGATATTCTGCGGCATAATACTAGCATTATAACAGAGCCACTGACACTAAAAACATTTGACTACGTGTTCAACAGAAAATCTATCAGCTTAATCAGTTTTATCCCATCATGTGTAACTGGATTGTCACAATATTAATCAAGTTTGTAACATTGACGTTGAAAGACTTTTATTTTTATCAAGTTTATAACATTTGATTTTATACTTATGCCAGCAACAAAGTGTTTCTTCAGGATAGTTTGGCCTCCTCTTACAAAAGCCATGACGTTTTACACCTTGTTCATTTCTGTGATAAAGTACGCTCAAATTATACTTATTCCATAAGCGATCAGTTTATGTCAAATATCAATCACAGAGTTGTCATCACTGGCATGGGCATGCTTACACCACTGGGGCTTGGTAGCTCAAGTACATGGAAAGCATTGATAAGCGGACAAAGCGGCATTGCCCACATCACGCATTTTGATGTATCAGAATATGAAACCAAAATAGCTGGTGAAGTAAAAGAATTTGACCCAACCGCTTATATGAGTGCAAGGGATGCCAAACGCATGGATCGTTTCGCGCAGATGGCCGTGGTAGCAGCTAAGCAAGCTCTGTCACAATCCGGGCTGGTTATTAATGCATCCAACGCCGCAAGCATCGGGGCAATCATCGGCAGCGGCATGGGCGGAACAACCACTTTGATGGAGCAAGCGCATATACTAATTGAAAAAGGTCCCGGCCGCCTAAGCCCCTTTACAGTACCCATGGCGACTGCCGACATGGCAGCCGGGCAGATTTCCATCATGCTTGGTGTTAAGGGTCCCAACTTCTGTGCCATGTCAGCCTGTGCGTCTAGCTCCGATGCTATTGGTATCGCTTTTGAAACGATTAAGCGCGGTGGCATTTCTGCTATATTTGCCGGAGGAGCAGAAGCTTCTATCAAC
>WQTJ01000018.1 GCA_009786345.1 Dehalococcoidia bacterium
ACACCCAAGGCCAGCGCACGGAAGGGGGAGGTTATCTTTTTTAAGACAGAGTTGTCCGGACTCCGTCACCTTGGTTTCCCCCGGCAGAACCTACTACAACAATATATTACATGGGATATAACATTTTGTCAAGCGGTAATAAAGTTTTATTATTGTTACAATCAATAACCATTATTGACAATATTGTTTTGTGTGGTATATCATCTGAAATACACAGTCAAACCAAATATGAATCAGTAGGAGGATTTGTTTATGGTTGCCAATACTCTGCCAAGTCAGTTTGAGAATTTTGCTGATGCCAGAAAACAGGGCTTTTTGGCGATTAAAGACTTGAAAGATGAAGGGAAAAAGGTAGCAGGGGTATTTTGTGGCTACACTCCTATTGAGGTAATTTTAGCAGCTGGAGCAGTTGCCGTTGGCCTCTGCGCCTTTAGCGATGAAACAATCCCGGAAGCTGAGAAGGTTTTACCAAGAAACCTTTGTCCGCTGATTAAATCCAGTTACGGTTTTGCCATTACTGAAAAATGTCCATATATGTATTTTTCCGATTTAGTTGTTGGTGAAACGACTTGCGATGGTAAAAAGAAGATGTATGAGCTTCTTGCAGAAATTAAAAATGTTCATGTAATGCAGCTTCCGCAGTCCCAAGGCGACGAAGCTTCAAAAGAACTGTGGTATAAGGAAGTTTTGCGCTTAAAGGAAAGAGTCGAGAAGGATTTTGGAGTTGTCATAACAGACGACAATATTAAGAAAGCAATTAAGATTAAGAACGAGGAGCGCAAGCTCTTAAAAGAGTTTTATGAACTCAGCAAGGCATGCCCCCCACCAATTACAGGTGCTGAGCAGCTTAAAGTACTGTATGGCGCGCAGTTTAAGTTTGATTATGAAGCCAAAAACAAGGAATTAAGATCTGTAATTGATAAGGTAAAGCAAGGCTACGCAAACGGCGTAGAGAATGTTTCCAAGACGGCCAAGAGGATTGTTATTACAGGCTGCCCTATGGCTGGAATTACAGAGAAAGTCGTTACTGCCATTGAGAGTTCTGGCGGTGTTGTGGTTGCCTATGAAAATTGTAGCGGCGTAAAGTCTGTCGATCGGTTGGTTGATGAATGTATCGATCCATATAAGGCCATAGCGGACAGATACCTGCAGATTCCCTAATTTGTATGCTGCGCTTGCCAATGCAGGGATTGATCAGGTCATCACTTTATAAACAACAATGGAATATTTCATCGCATTCAAAAACACGGATTTTGTGATTAAAGCAGAGCGCTTCCTGATTGCTCAGAAATTGCGTGTCGTTATGCAGCCTTTGCCGTCGCAGTTACACAGTGGTTGCGGACTTTGCCTTAGAATAGACCCTTGTGATGTGAAACTTGCTCTTAGAATATTAGCTGAGGGAGGTGTCGAAGAAACCATGTTGTTTTCACGAGATCCAAAAGACAACCAATATAGTTATGTTGACATAAATGAAGTTGAACGAAATAGCAATGGTTCAATGTTGGGCGCGAAACTTTAACTCCTGTATTTGAGACAAAAAGGTGTAGCGAGTTTTTATGATACAATGCGAAATTCATAGGTAATGATAATGCGATTTAGAAATTGTAATTTAGTAAAAAGAATGGTATTTGCATGTTTGACAGTGTGTTTGGCTGTAACCATGGGAAGTTGTTCGCTGAACAAACCTAATAAATATTACGATCCAAACAGCGATATACGCACTTCTTCATGTACCTTTGCAACAATAAATCAGCTATTATCGCCTTATACAACAGAAAGTCATTTAGATCAAGGAAAAGTTACACCTTATTTCACAGGTTTTCGTTTGCTGAATATCCCATTTTCAAAAAATCCTAATATCTCAATGGTAGAAGGTAACTTCAACTTTAAGTTTGGGAAAGGAGCACTTAACGTATTTGCAGACAGGTTAGGTCATGACCTAACCTGTCTGCAAAGTGTGTTTTTGACACCTAACGTAACTCAGGATTATTGGCAATCAATTTCTGATGATGAGTTTTATGAAGTATGGATAGCATTTGACGCTCCTATTGGGATAACTGCTTTTATTGAAAAGTATGACTGGCTTTTAGATAACAGTACTCGCTTTACATTAGGTGGTATTTCATGGATTCCAGTCAAAACAAGTGACGATGTTGATGATGTTTGCATTGGTATGGCTGGGAACCTTTCGTGGCATGCTTTGACTCAAGGATTTTTATCGCCATACGACCTTTATAACACAGATTTGTATGGGCGTGAACTTGTATTTAGGTGTGCGTTACAATTCTTGATTGACCACCCCAATGATACCAATGCTTTTATAGAAACTGGTTTATGGGCTGATGCAGATACAATCAATTTTGAAGAGCGGTATGAGTATACCCAGCAAAATGGAATTCAATACCTAGGTTTTGTGGCTTATATGAAGGGTAGCGTTTTACGCACTTTGGAGAACGATTCAATAGAAATTGTATACATGGACATAGTATAACTGCCTAAGAGAGCGTAAAATAGCTTGATACTAAAGCAACTCCTTATACCGCCGCACAAAAATCGTCTTAAATAGTGTTGCTAAGGCCATATACAGAACAATTATCAGCGCAAGCCATGCGAAGTATACTGGCGGTAAGGCGGTGAGCCCAATTGCTACGCCGAAAGAAGTAAATGGAATAACCGTTAGTACTGCGATTCCTGTAAATGTCAGCAGTACAACAGGCAGCGAGGCGCGGCTTTGGATAAAAGGCACCTTTGGGGTGCGTATCATATGAATAACCAGCGTCTGGCTCCACATGGATTCCACAAACCACCCAGCTTGGAATAAAGCTATGAAATACAATTGTGTTGTTGTGTCTGAAATTTGGTTATACATCAACCCGCCGCACATTGCCGGGCAAATAACGAAGAACATTAGCAGATAGGTAGTTATATCAAACACGGAGCTTGTTGGCCCAAACCACACCATAAATTTACCAATGCTTGATGCATCCCACTTACGCGGAACAGCAAGGAATTCTTTGTCTACATTGTCCCATGGAATGGCAATACACGAAATGTCGTAAATCAAGTTTAGCAACAGCAGTTGTATGGGTAGCATGGGCAGAAATGGCAGGAACGCGCTTGCTACGAG
>WQTJ01000019.1 GCA_009786345.1 Dehalococcoidia bacterium
AAACAATGCTGCCATAGGCAGCGGCAACGGACAATATCCACAGAACGCAATCAATGCATTAACCAATGCCATAACGGCAGCTCAAGCCGTGGCGGATACTCCTGCCAAGAACAACACCCAAGCAGCAGTGGATAAAGCTGTAGCTGACTTGCAAAAGGCCATAGATGACTTCAATGCTTCGGTTGTTAAGGTTGACTACTCTGCCCTAAATGCTTTGATAGCACAGGCAAGGAATATATCTAATAACTCCACTTATGGCGACAAGAACGGGGATTACCCTACTTCTGCTAAGGCTGCCTTAGACAACGCTATTGCAGCGGCACAGAATGTGGCTAATAACACTACAGCCACACAATCAGTGGTGAATAATGCCGTAAGCGAACTGCAAAATGCCATCAACGATTTCAACAACTCCGAGATAGTTGTGAACTACCAGAGCTTGAAAGACTTATTGGTAACAGCCGAGAATGCCAAAAATAATGCTTCTGCAGGTAACGGCAACGGACAGACACCGCAATCTGCCATTGATGCCTTGCAAAATGCCATTGACGCGGCACAGCGTGTTGCGGATAACAATCACCTCTCACAGAGCAGTGTGGACAGTGCCTATAGCGACTTAACCTCAGCATTAGCCATTTTCCATTCCTCTAAGGTGGTTATAGACTTTACGCTGTTTGATACTGCTATAGCAGATGCCAAGTCAGTAGAGAAAGGCAACTATACCGATGACAGTTGGGATGCCTTGCAGGAGTCTATTGCCAATGCTGATACAATGCGAAGCAAAGCCCATGTGACACAAGCAGAGATAGATTCTGCCATAAAAGCTATGACGGATGCCCGTGCCGCCTTGCAAGAGAAGAGCAAGGTGACATGGCTATGGATATGCCTTGCGGCGGTTGCTGTTATCGCCATATTCGGAGTAGTGTTATTTGTTATGCGCCGCAAACACACTGTTTAACAGATTTTAAATTGTGCCGTATTCAGTTTAACAGGCCAGTTATGTTTTTTTTGCCAATATAAAAAACATAACCATAATACTGTTTATATCTGGAATAGAGGTCTACTTCATGTTTATCGTCATTAATATATGCCTCAACAGTTTCATTCCCGGCATACTTTTCTAAGAGTGCTTTTTCCGCTGCTTCACGCGGACCAAAATAGTTGTCTGTCCAACATTTTTCAGGAAGTGCAAATGCCGCAGTAAAGCTATACCCGGATTTTTGCATTATTGAAATATTATTCCCTATTGTATCTAGCCCGCTACCGGCATCAGCCCAGAACTTTTTAATTTCAGCCGGATGTTCATCTGTAAGCCATGATGGACACGTTACTGCGATATAACCGTTCCTTTTTAGAAAACCATACCAGTAGGTTAAGCCTTTTTCAAATCCAATACTGTCGATAGCACCTTCTGCCCAAATAAGGTCAAACTCCTCTTTTTGAAAAGAAAGATTTTCCATTGAGCCAACAATCCCGGTTACTCTTTCTTGGAGATTTAATTCTCTGGCATTGCTGTTAAGGATATTTATAAAACCAGGAAATTGGTCTACGCCGATAATGTGGCCTGTGATATTTTGCGCAAGAATCATAGTTTGCCCGCCTGTTCCGCAACCTAAATCTGCTACCTGTGAAACGTTGTTAAGGTTATCAATGAAACTCAATGCCTTTATTGTCATCTCAGGACTGCCTGGCCCCTGACGTTCCAGCCATGCATGAGTTTCAAGAAGTGCGTCAATCATTGATATTGGTTTATTTTCCATTTTTTTGCTCCTGTCCAATATGTTACTTAATCACAGCCATTGCCTGCACGTTATACAAATGATCTTACATTGGCTTAAGGTTTTGATTTAGCCGATTAATCATCCATACCAGACGCTTATTGCGTCCGCCATCTGTTTTAGCGTCAAAATATGCCCTTGTAAAAGATCTTTTTACTGATGGCGCCATTGCAAGGAAGTTTGTGTATGCGGGTTCAAACGCACTCAGTATATCCGATAACGCCGCTATTTGTTCCTCTGTAATGACCAAAGATTTTGATGCATCCCATTGGCCATTTTTCCTGGCTGCATCTATTTTTGCTCTGCCGTAATCGGTCATTATTCCTTGTTTTTCAAGGGCTCCAACTAATGCTTTGTTTTTCTCTGACCACTTGCTGCTTTTCCTTCGCATGGAGAAGTACTTTACATAAGATGCATCGTCAAAGCTTTGTATTTGACCATCAATCCAGCCAAAGCACAGGGCTTCTTCGAGAGCCTCGCTTGCCTTTAGCGTTTTTGGCCCGCCTGTCTTGCCGAATAATACCCAAATACCGCCGCTTGATACGCAATGATCTTTCAGCCAATTTCTAAATTCAGCTCGTGAGGCAAATTGTAAATGTTCAACCATAATGTCACTCGTCGAATACTAACTATCTCTAGCTTACTGAATTTAGTCGGTGCCCAATAAACTTATAGGGCACAGCCTGCGCAAGTTGTGCCCTATAAGTTTTAAACAGCTATAGTTTTTATAAGTTTACAGCAATACCCTATTCGATATTCTGCTGTCTCTTTAGCCACTGAGCCAATGCGGCATCCAAAATCCCGCCGCTTTTACCATCTCCGGACACCATAATTTGAGGAACTATTTGAGTTTTCCCCTTGGCAACTTCTTCCATAAACCTAATCATGAAAACGTTGTCTTGCCCGATGGATTCTCTTTGGTAGCTATAAGCATCAGCGATACCTTTACCCTCAACTCTGCTCTTATAGGCGTTGGCATCTGCGATGAGTTGAATAGCTTCCTGCTCTCCTTTGGCTTTTTCAGCAATTGCTCTGGCTGTATCCCTGTTGATGTCAATACTCAGCTTGGCATCAATGACGTTTTTCTGCATTTCTGCTCTGGCTGATTTTTCCCTAACAGCAATAAGTCTCTCCTGCGCTTCTGCCTCTTGATCGAACTGCTCTTTTTGCTGTATGGCTATTTCTTTTTTTGTTTGTGTGTCAAGCAGGTCTTTGGGAATATCAATATAGGCTACCAGCAGGTTTTGAGCTTCAATATTGTACTCATCAAATACTTCAATAGCATGCTTTAGCGCATCTCTTTGAATATCCTCTCTGCTTTGGAAGAAATCAATGGCCCTCTTCTCGCCGGCTTTAT
>WQTJ01000020.1 GCA_009786345.1 Dehalococcoidia bacterium
CTGTTCTTTGGTGGAGCTTAGGAGGTCCATGAGATATTTACCGTTGAAAGCTATTTTTGCCTCTGGACCTTGTACAACAGCATCAATTTCGCCAGTGTTTTCACCGATTTCATCAGAGCGGGCGGATATGGATAATTTCCCTGGTGTTATATCGCTTTCACCATTGGCGATAATGAGACGTACTATGCCGCTACCATCACGTGCGAATATTGAAGCTGTTTTTGTAGCACGCAGAAATTGTCCTACATCAACTAAAGCACGTGTGTTGAAGCTTTGAGGTATGAGTTGATTATACTGTGGGAAACTCCCTTGTACCAGCTGTGAAACGATTTCCACATCTTTTAGACGGAAAAGAATTTGGCTTTTGGCTGCATTAAGTTTGATTTCAACTGCTTCCTCTTGATCACTGGCTAAGCGATAAAGTTCTGCCAAAGAGCGACTAGGTATGATAACCACTGATTTGCCGTCTACTGTGGAAGCCAGAGGTATTTTATAGATAGCTAAGCGGAAGCCATCGGCTGCAGCAAGTGTAAGTGTATTTTCCTCAAACTCAGCACTGACACCAGTGAGTATAGGGCGTGACTCGTCTGTAGCAGCGGCGAATACCACTTGGTTGATGGCTTGGCGCAATGCGTTTATTTCAACTTTGGCTGTAATGCCGTCATCTACTTTTGGGATAGGAGGAAACTCACTAGCGTCAACACCGGAAATGCGGGCTTCAAAACGAGCACACTTTAACTCTAAAGCCTTGGCGCCTTTTGCAGCTAAGGCCATATCGATTTTATCATTTGGCAGAGTTGCTACAAACTCAGTCAGAAGTTTGGCAGGGATGGTGATGGCTCCTTCTGTATTGACTTTAGCTCCAATCCAGCAACTGATGGCCATTTCTAGATTGGTAGCCACGAGTTTAAGGCGGCCCTGATCACTTGATAGCATAACATGGTTGGTGATTGGCAGTGTAGTGCGTGATGACGCAACGCGACCAACTAGACTAAGTCCATGGTTTAAATTTTCTTGAAGACAGGATATTTTCATTTGCCCTCCCGGAATTATGTAGTAGGTTAGTATATACCTTTTGATTGAATTGACTCAAGGGGAGTTGTGGTATCCAATACAAATTGGATTTAATGCTGGCAGACAGTACTTGAGAGGATGGGTTTGTTTTCTGTACATGGCAATTATTCGGAATTTCTATTATGCCATCTTAGCCAATATACGGCTGGCTCGTGCGGCCGCACGAGCACGGTGGCTAATACGATTTTTCATTTCAGCGCTAAGTTCTGACATAGTTTTGCCAAATTTGCAGAAATAGAATACCGGGTCATAGCCGAAACCTCCTGTCCCATGCGGAGCTGTGGTTATTGTTCCTCGGCAGCTACCGGAACATAGATGGGTATTTCCGTTGGGGTAAGATATAGCAATAAAACATACAAAACGAGCCAATCGTTTATCAAATGGTACATCTTTGAGTTTTAAAAGCAGATAGTCAATCCGTTGAGCATCACTAGCTCCTAATCCTGCATAACGTGCTGAATGTACACCAGGTGCATTGTTCAACGCCTCTACTTCCAGCCCGGAATCATCAGCTAAAGTTAGTAACCCAGAAGATTTGGCAAATGATTTTGCTTTGATGTTGGCGTTGGTTGCATATGTTTTGCCGTATTCATCCACATCAAGTAAAAGTCCAATCTGAGACGGGCTAACGAGTTCAAATGGAACATTTGCTAATAAAACACGAAGCTCCTCCAGCTTACCATGGTTGTTGGTGGCTAGGAGAAGCTTCTTTTTAGACATAAAGTATTTTTGCCGCTGGTTAATCAGTTATAGGAGTGAAACGGTCTTTTAGTTTGTTCATTACCTGTGGCATGGTTGTGTATTCCATTTCTTCCAATGGCAGGCGATGTGGTTCAAATGGTCCGTGAGCGCGCATATAGTCTGCCATATCAAGAGCTTTCTGGCGGGCGTTGTCGAAGCTTTTATCGGCGAACATATCGCGTGGTCCAACTAACTTGCCATTAGCCAGTTGAAAGCCGCATGCCACTACGCGAGGTGGACCATCGAAACGGGTTGGGATGCTATCAGCTACGGAAACAGGCATGAAAGGTCCGATATGTGAACCGCGCATCCAGCCTTCAACCAAGTGAGGCATGGAAAAAGGCTCCAACACTTCACCTACAGCTGGGAAAATGCCTTGTGCTCGTACTATGCATACGGGGTCATCTTTGCCTACGTAACGCCCCGCAATAAGCGATAGTTTTTGGGTTGATGAAACAGCGGCGATGTCTCCTGTGTCGCGGTGATAGACGGCTTTTACGCAATAACGTGATGGTGCGCCGATAAATACCAGCATGTCATAGATTTCCTCTGGAGAATTGAAAGAGATTTTTTGCGCTTTCATAACGTCATGCACTTCAAATGTATATCCATTGTGCATGTTTTCGGCGATAACCAAGCCGATAGTGTTAAATGGGTCGGCGAACATCTTGTATAGCGGCATATTCCAAGCGCCTGAGGAAGTTTTATCTGCCATAAATATTATGACTGGCTCAGAACCTCGTTCGTTGATTTCCATTTCAGCCAAACCAGGGCCCATTCCGCGTACATTACAGGAGAATGCGTCTGACAGCAAATCCTGCCCTGCACCATAGAGTTTTAGTTTTTTTGCTATTTCAGTGCAACCTACAAAAGTATTCCAAGCCAGCTCGTGAATCTGCTTGTTGTCTACGCCAAGAGTATGGGTCATTATTAATTGGGCATCATCGCCACACTTTGTGACATGGAAATCCACCAGCAAGCCAGAATTTTTAGCCTTTTGCATGCATTCATTAGCGTGTGATAATAAATCTGGGTGTGAATCTGAATGACCTACAAATCCACCAATGTCAGCCTTGATGACACTTAAAGTTATCTTCATCATATCTCCTTATGAAATATTATTGCTTTTGTAATTTACACATTAGTGTGCTTTGATACCACGTTAAAAACGAAGTAGCTACCAGTTTAACAATCCGCTATTATGGTGTCAACAGAGCAGAGCGCAGGGGGCACGGCTGTTTCATAAATTATTACAGAGCTGAGCAAGCAAAGAATTATCTAACAGACAAGAAAGCAAGTGAGCTTTAATGGTAGACTTTACC
>WQTJ01000021.1 GCA_009786345.1 Dehalococcoidia bacterium
CATCGGCTACGGGTCTCCCAACAAAGCTGGTACTGCCAGTGCACATGGCGAACCATTGGGTAAAGCAGAAACACTGCTAACTAAGCAACACTTAGACTGGCCATACAGCGAGCCGTTTACTGTACCTGAGAATGTACTGCAGCATTTCCGCGCTGCAGTAGAAAATGGCAAAAAAAAGGAGTCTGAGTGGCAGAATTTGTTTGAAGCCTATGGAAAAGCTTATCCTGCTGAAGCAGGTCAATTTAAGAATGCCATAGCCGGCAAGCTGCCTTCAGATTGGGATGATGAGCTAAATAATCTCTTTGATCACAATGCAAAACCGCTAGCTACTCGTGAAGCCTCTGGCATAGTGCTCAATGCTCTAGCCGCTAAAATACCAGCGTTGATGGGCGGATCAGCCGATCTAGCTCCATCTACCAAAACATTGATTAAAGGCAGTGGCGATTTTGCACCGCCCACCTATGCCGGACGCAATCTGCGTTTTGGTATACGCGAACACGCCATGGGAGCTATTGCTCACGGTCTCGCTTTGCACGGCGGAATAATCCCCTACACTGCCACTTTTCTTATGTTCTATGACTATATGCGCGCATCGGTACGGCTATCATCTCTCACAGAAGACCGTGTTATTTTTCTCTTCACACATGACTCAATTGGGCTTGGCGAAGATGGGCCTACACACCAACCTATTGAACAACTAACTGGTCTACGCTCTGTTCCAGGATTAGTTACAATCCGCCCTGCAGATGCATCTGAAACAGCAGAGGCATGGAAGCTGGCTCTTTCCAAGTATAATGGACCAACAGCACTGGTACTAACACGTCAAGCAGTTCCTACCCTTAACAGAACGGTGTTTGCTTCAGCTGATGGCGTGCAACACGGCGGTTATGTCCTATGGCAAACATCTGAAAACCCGCAGATACTATTGATTGCCACTGGCTCAGAGGTGCATATCGCACTGGAAGCCGCTACAAAACTCAAAGAGCATAACATTGCATCCAGAGTGGTATCCATGCCTTCATGGGAGGTATTTGAAGCACAAAACACCATCTACAAACATTCAGTGTTGCCTCCGCATATTAAAGCGCGTATCTCTATCGAGGCAGGACTTACATTTGGCTGGTGCCGTTACACAGGCGAAATGGGAGTCAATATGGGCATTGACCGCTTTGGCGCATCTGCACCAGGCAATACCCTTTACGCACAATTTGGCATCACCGCCGCTAAAGTCATTGAAGCAGCAATCAAAATGCTAAATGCATGCTAGATTAAGCATTTCTAGAGCATGTCTGTAATTGCTATTGTAATTATAGAAGTGAGTTTTTGATTTTTGAACACTCCAACATATAATATGTTTCTCTTAGTCTCCAAAGCAGTTAATATTTTGTTTTATGTATGAAATTAATAACTTATTAGTTTGCTCCATTTTAGTAACAGCAAAATACTCTGCGTCAAATTCATTGAGTGGGTTATTTTCATAGGAAGCCATGAATTCTTCCATCGTGCTTTCATTGCAATTCCCCAACTTATCTTTTATCTGTAAATATGTCCAATCTGCTTTTTTTGCAATTTCAGCGAGCCGAGGAGCCCCGATAGCAGATAATGCTTCAGCGGCTGGAACAGTCAATATATGGTTATTGAAATAGTATTGATTGAAACCACCATTGTTTACCTCGCCATCAACAGCGTTTGCAGCAATAACATATTGGCAAGGTATTGGCAACTTCGACAACACTGCCAAATGTTTTGGTAATTCAAGAGTTTGTGTTTTACCATATACCCAAGCAATAGCAGCATGGAGCAATTTGTCGTCAGTTATATCAAGAAATTCTCCTCGTTTGAGTTTTTTGAAGCGTTCTTCATCTTTGAAAAACTCACTCATAAATGGACTCGCTTTAGATGCACTTCGCTTCTCAGCCCATTTTTTCAGTATTTTCAAATCTTGGTCCCTCTACTTAAAAGTGTTCACAATAGGATCAGAAAATTCGTAACTTATTACTTTAATGCCGTATGTGTCGTACAATTCATCTGGCTCAATTGTTGGATAGTTTATCCCAACACCATTATTCAATTTGAATGCTCTAAAACCAAAATAGCCGCCTTCCTCCCCCATGTAATAGTCTGGATTTCCTAAAGAAAAATATATCTGATCATTTTCGTTAATTTTTAAATCTGCAAGATTTCTAGCACCAGACTCTCTTCCACTAGCAAAGTAAATTTTCCACCGACGAGTTTTGTCGGCTGTATCCCAGTTTAGATTGAAACCATCAAATTTGCATATGATTGTATCTTCTATGATCACTCTTTCACCATGGATTTCATATTCTATCCTGAAAGGAAACTCTCCATAAGTGATTTCAGGGCTGCAACTGGCATTTGCACATGAAAGGAACCCAAACGCTACATATAGCAGGGCTGGTAGCAGCACCCACAGGCAATCCCTATGGCAAGCAAAATAGCTTTTTTGTTGCTCATTTATACTTATCCATCTTCAATGCAGTAATCCCTGCATCCATGCCATGATTTTTTTCAAAAACGAAGCTAGTTAAAAAAACTACAATCCCCAACCCTGTTTTGCAACTTTAACCAACTCATTATAGGCACTAGCTATGTCCAGTTGTGCAAATATAGCGCTTCCAACGCAAATTTCATTAGCGCCAGAACGAGCAATCTCAGCAATATTGGCCGCTTTCACACCACCATCAATACCTACATTCATATCCGGATAAAGTTTACGGAATGAAGTGATTTTATCCAATACTTCAGGTATAAACTTAGCTCCGTAATAGCCTGGCTGCACCGCCATAACCAGCACGCTGTCTAAATTAGAAAGTAACTTATCATCCAGCACACTTGTCGGCGTTTCAGGATTAAGAGCTATACCAGCTGTCATGCCAAAACTAATGATATGTTTAATGACATCTTGTGCTTCTTCTTTCACTGCTTCATAGTGTACAATGATGCGTTTAGCACCTACCGCATAAAAGTCTTCTATGCATTTCTTCGGGTCTTGCACCATAAGATGAGCTTCCCAAGATAAGTCTGTTTCAGCAGCTACTATGTCACGCGCTGAAATGCTACGCGATGGCACAAATATTCCGTCCATAATGTCTATTTGCACCCAATCCGTGAAAAGCTCCGCTTGGCAGAGCATATGCGTCAAAGACTC
>WQTJ01000022.1 GCA_009786345.1 Dehalococcoidia bacterium
TACAACACTGAAGCTATGGCAAGCTCTTACTACCCCTGAGGTGTTCAGTCAATTTCAATCATTGGCCATGTCTATCTATCGGTGAAAACTCTCCAATATTTAACCGCCGGAGTAATAACCGCTAACCTTTGCCCTATTTCCACGATAAACCTATGATAAGGTAGAATATACAGATAATCTATCGGAATTGATATATGAAAAGCACCAACCGACTTCTTGTCATCGCAGCTTTATCTGTAACATGCCTTATTACCGCCAACATAATAGCGGTTAAACTCATTAGCTTTGGGCCAGTGGCTTTGCCAGCCGCTGTCATCATCTTTCCGCTGAATTACATATTAGGCGATATTATCACAGAAGTTTATGGCTTCCGCTGGGCACGGCGCATCATATGGCTGGGTTTTGGCTGCAACTTAATTTTTGTGTGCTTCTCATGGATTGGCGGATTACTGCCACATGCTTCTTTTTGGGAGAATCAAGAAGCGTATACCTCTATATTAGGTCATACGCCACGTCTGTTGCTGGCATCTTTCACCGGTTATCTGGTGGGCGAGTTCACCAACTCCTTGATAATGGCACGATTAAAAATTGCGACATGCGGGCGCTGGCTGTGGCTACGCACTATTTCTTCATCCATTGTTGGGGAGGGATTAGACACCGCTCTATTTATCATCATCGCTTTTATTGCCACACCGGGTTTCACACCAATGCTAATTCTCTATCACTGGAGTGCTAAAGTGATTATAGAAATACTGGCCACGCCGCTGATATACCGCACAGTGACTTACCTAAAACATAAAGAACAGCTTGATACATACGATCATAAGACTGACTTTAACCCATTTACCTTATAAGAAAGAGACTTTTATGAAAATACGTTTTCTTGGAGCGCATAACACAGAAACATCTACCAGCGGTATGGTGTGTCTGCTACTGGACGAGCAGATAGCCCTAGACACCGGCAGTTTGACAAGGCACCTGACGTTACAGCAGCAACTCAACCTGAAAGGGGTGCTGTTAACCCACCAGCACTACGATCACATCCGCGACCTGCCGGCATTGGCTATGAACTGCTTTCTTAACAATGGCACAGTAAATGTCTATGGTTCACAGGCAGTTAAATCAGCACTAGAGCAGCACTTACTTAACAATGAAATTTACACTCGTTTCTTATCTAACAATGCATTGCGCTTCACAGTTGTACATCCATCTGCCGCTTTTAGCATTGACGACTATGACATCTTACCAATAGCAGTAAGTCATTCAGTGCCTGCGCAGGGCTATATGGTAAAAAAGCTCAACCGATGTTTCTTTTACACAGGAGACACCGGTCCAGGGTTAAAAGACTGCTGGCAGCAAGTGCATCCTGATCTTCTCGTTACTGAGATCACCGCACCTAACAGATTCAGCAGCTTTAAGCTCACAAAAGTACACTTTACCCCAGAATTATTACAGAAAGAGATGTATCTCTTTCGCGAACTAAATGGTTACCTGCCCCAAGTTATTGTCGTCCACATGAACCCAGCGCTAGAAAGCGAAATTGCTAATGAACTGGATGTAGTGTCAAATGCGCTGTCCTGCAAAATCACTCTTGCATATGAGGGGCAGGAGGTTGATGTCCAGCACCGCGTAGCAATGCATGTATGCTAAAATAATATTATCTCATGACAAATCTATTGACAGTCGCTGTCCTGACTGGACAGCGACAAAAATTAACAGGATTGATGGAACCTTGACACTATAGACATACTATAGACAATAGGTAATAATTTACATGCAATGGAGGTCAGTATGGGAAACGCATATTCTACCAGCACAAATAAGACGAGGGTCGGCATAGTTAACGTTACAGGATACGCAGGTGTTGAATTAGCACGGCTGTTAAGCCACCACCCCAATGTGGAGATTACATCAATTAGCGGGCGCAGTGCCGCCGGGAAAAAATTAGGTGACGTGTTCCCTCACCTAGCACATCTGGATTTGACTATAACAGCTGAATTAGGTGCGGTGGATTTTGCCTTTTCCGCTCTGCCACACAAAGAAAGCTCCTTAGTTGTATCGGCTTTACTAAAAGATGGCATCAAAGTAGTGGACATTAGCGCAGACTTCCGCCTCAAAGAGGCATCTTTATATCAAGAGTGGTATAACTTTAACCATCCAGCTCCAGAACTATTATCTGAAGCAGTGTATGGGCTACCGGAGATTTACCGTGATAATATCGCCAAAGCCCATCTGGTGGCCAACCCAGGCTGCTACTCTACCAGCACTATATTGGGGTTGGCACCACTGCTAAAATCCGGTGTAATTGGCAGTCATGTCATTATCGACAGCAAATCAGGAGTTTCAGGTGCAGGGCGAACCCTCAATATGGGAACACATTACTGCGAAGTTAATGAGGACATAAATGCTTATGCGCTGGAAGGGCACAGACACTTGCCTGAAATTGAACAGGAACTGGCATATTTAATGCGAGGCGTTCGCCCTGTGGTCACTTTTGTGCCGCATCTTGTACCTATGACACGCGGTATTCTCACCACAATATATGCTCCGCTCAGTGGGCATACAGAAAACAGCAAAACTGGTGATGCCAATATAAAGGCGCTATTCAAAGATTTTTACAAAGATGAACCATTCGTACGTGTAGTAGATGCGCCACCGCATTCCAAACATACATGGGGTTCCAATATGTGCCTGGTATATCCAACTGTTGACATCCGCACCAAACGCATCATTGTCATAAGTACAATTGATAACCTGGTAAAAGGTGCCGCCGGGCAAGCAATTCAGAACATGAATATCATGCTTGGTATGTCTGAAACCGCAGGGCTGGACAACGCGGCTATTTACCCGTAAAAAGATTGGTTAGACTAAAAAATCGGACTTAATAGTCAGTCCGATTTTTTAGTTTTACTTAGTTAGGATTATTTTGCGGCAGTAGCTGTGTTAAGTTTCTTAACTAAACGGCTCTTCTTGCGAGCGGCAGCATTGGTATGAATAATACCTGCAGCAACAGCCTTATCCAAAGAACTGATCGCACCCTTGACATCATCTTTGGCTTCTGGAGAACCAGTGGCTACACTGCTTTCCGCCTTATGCACCATAGTCTTAGTTACGCTACGCACAGATTTGTTGCGCTCCTGACGAGCAGCAGCGACACGAATTTCCTTGATTGCCGATTTGGTATTGGCCAACTTAGTAC
>WQTJ01000023.1 GCA_009786345.1 Dehalococcoidia bacterium
ACCGCTTGTTTGAAGTCCTTGAGTTTGTTGCCGCTCCACGCGGCGGTGATATAGGCTAATGGTCTTTTTGTCATATTAAATTGTTATCTCCTTCGTATAAAAATTAACGTCAGGTTATTTCCCCTGAAGTCTTTAACGTTCCTCGTATTTGGCAGGCTGGGCCAGTTCCGGATGCTGCCGGCTTTTCCAGTCATCTAAGAGCTTCAAAATCTGCTCTTTCATCTCGCGCGGAGATTTTTCCTCTCCGAAATACTGATTCAATTCCTGGCTTGTTAGTATCACTCTGCGTTCCTCCTTTTTTTCTTCACTCATAATTCCGTCTATGACGTCCGGGTTGAGAATGTCTTTTTGGTCCAGCTCTCTCATACGCTGCGCCTGCGCACCTGACGGAGAACTTTGCTGCGCATCTATTGCCACAGCGATATATCTTTGGTTTTTTGGTTTGATGTAAGATAAATCCACCGCTGCGATGAACTTCATCTTCTTATCGTCAACGTATTCCATCAGCTCAGGTACCAAGTTATTCAGCACGATATACCTTTGCACGTTTTTAACCGACATCTTATTGCGTTCGGCGATGATTTCATTGGAACGCAAAGCGTTTTCACTGCTTTTGACACCGCTTTTTGCTCCCTGGTGTTTTATAGCGTCCAACTGCATTTTTAATGCTGCCGCTCTTTCACTGGCTAATATATCTGAACGCTGATTGAAGTTAGACTCTGTCATAGCCAACACAGCTTCCTCATCGCTCATGTTGCGGATAATGCAGGGAATAGTGGAATATCCTGCCGATGCCGCAGCGTATTGACGTCTGTGTCCGGCAATAAGTTCATAACCGCCGTTCTCTCTTGGACGCACGATAGCCGGCTGATCGATCCCTCTCTCCTTTACACTGGCTACCAATGCTTTCATGTCGTCATCGTCACGCAACTTAAAGGGATGACCTTTAAAGGCATACAGGTCTGAGTGTGAGAGTTGGACGATTTGCTCTGTGGTAGCAGCAGGTGGTTCGCTTTGAGGTTGTGGTTCGGGGACTAAGACAATTGGTTGCACAGCTTCGTTATCTACTACTGCCAATTCAGAGTGGATAGGAATTTCCGGCTCTTCCGGAATAGACTGGGGTTCAGATTGTTTCGCAGGCTTGGTTATTGCATTTGAGTTACTTTTTGGCTTGGTTTTTGCCACTTGGGTTTACCTCCTTTACTTATTTTTGGGAATAACAAAAAAGCCCTGCTCTTCGCAGGGCCCGTGTGGAATATTAATCACCTCCTTCATCAATAATTATTGGGTTATGTTCTCAAGCCGCGGCACAGCAAAGTTACAGATGGCGAGAAAATAGCATCGGTCGATCATGCCACTTGCCATAGCATCCGCAAGATCGCAACCCAAGGTCGCAAAGGAGGAAGTAGTTTTTGCGACCTTGGATTAGGCATGAAACAATAGGATATTAGCTTTGCAGATAGTTCAAGGTCGCAAGGTCGCAAAATGGTCTTTACAATTGCGACCTTCTCTTTAGTCTTAAAATGTCAGCACCGCCAAATCTTTCTGGCGGTGTTATTTTTGTAGGATGGCTCCCTATGTATTTTACGCATTGTTTACATTGTCAAACATGGCAAACAGAGAATGAAAAGCACCTAGTGCAAACTATTGGAACTATGCTAGTATATTACCGTGTTTCGCGAACTTCAGGTACTGAATATTATAATTGCCGTCGCCATATTTGCGATAGCTGTTATACTGTCATTAACAACAATATACTTCTCACGTATGTTAAAGCGCCGCATTGCCAGTAACAGTCATGCAAAACAGCTTTCTAAAACTTTTGACCGGATGGCACGCGCCCTTATAGCACTGTTTGTAATTGATGGAATATTGCTAGCACTTATGTCACTTGCAGTGAATGGAAGTGCATTATATTCGTCACTAGCTATAATCTGTGCTGTCATAGCTGTCGTGGTTATTACAGAGGTTATAATACGTAACATTGGTGCTTTTTTCACATGGCATTTAACGCGTACACAAGAGCGCACTCGCAAGCATGTCAACACCGGAGCTGCTCTTTTCTTGAAACGTATTCTCCAGATACTTATCTGTGCCGTTAGTCTGATATGTATATTGAGTATTTTGGGCATCTCTATCAGCCCTCTCATCGCCAGCCTTGGTATCGGAGGTTTGGCAGTTGCATTAGCTGTGCAGCCAACATTAGAAAACTTCTTTGCCGGCATGCAGATTGTTTCTGACAATGCAGTGCATGTCGGCGATTTTATTGAGTTAAACGCCGACATGCGCGGTTATGTAATTGATGTTGGCTGGCGCAGCACAAAAATCCGTACGCCGACAAACAATATTCTCGTTGCACCAAATTCATCGCTTGCTCACAGCCAGCTTGTTAACTACAACCAACCAAACCACGCTGTGAATATATTCATACGCTGCGGTGTAAGTTATGAAAATGATCTGAACCATATCAGTGCTATTGCACTGGAAGTGGTTAGCGATATTAGAAATCGTATGGATGAAGCAGTCAAAAACTTTGAGCCAAGGGTGGTTTTTGATGAATTCGGAGAATCCAACATAATACTCCTTGTGGCATTGCAAGCAAAAGACCGACTGTCTGGTATCAGCCTGAAAAACGAACTAATTATGCGTTTGCATCAGCGTTTTAGGGAGGAGAATGTCAAAATCAATTATCCTCTGCGCCTAACTCATCCGCTGTAAAAAATGTATGTGGAGGTATCATCATGGAAGAAATCAAAAAAACCATCACCAGTGTCACTGTCAACTACGAAGACGGGAGCAAATGCGAAATGGAATTCTTCGCAGTAGTAGGCTTTAGCGAGAACACATGGTATAAAATCTCGCTATTACCGCCGCACTATGAAGACAGAATTAAAATGAACAACCACTTAGTGGATGTCTCCAACGACATCGTGGAAAGCATCGGCACGTAAGTTAAACAGCCTCGTAAACGCATGGCTATAAGACAAACTGTTTGGAAAAGTTTTTATAAAAGACTGTCTTATAGCGCTAGATTGTGTCTACACGATATAAATGGTATAATAGCAGCATACAAATAAGGAGTGTTGCTAAATGAAGAAAGCCATGCATAGACATGATATATCTGATAAAGCATGGGCACTAATGGCGCCCCACCTACCCGGTCAAGCAGGTCAGTGGGGTGGAATTGCCATAGATAACCGAAGGTTTATAAAT
>WQTJ01000024.1 GCA_009786345.1 Dehalococcoidia bacterium
CACTGGGGCGCACGCACTTTCATCATGGGCATCGTCAACCTCAGTTCAGATTCTTTTTCCGGCGATGGACTATGTTCAGCAGATAACGCTATTGAACAAGCCCTCAGCTTTGTGGCACAGGGAGCCGATATAATTGATGTTGGAGGTGAATCCACACGCCCCGGCTCCAGCCCGATCTCCAGCGCAGAAGAAATAGAACGCCTTATACCATTTATCCAGCGCCTAACCCGCGAGACTGACATGCCAATTAGCATAGACAGCTATAAATATGATGTCGTACAGGCTTGCTTAGAGGCAGGTGCGAATATTATAAATGACATATGGGGGCTAAAGTATGACATACAGCTAGCCGAACTAGCTGCTGAATACAACGCACCTATAATCATTACGGCAAACCAATGTGACCACCATTGCGACGGGGATATTATGGAGGCAATAAAAACAGAACTGCGCCGCGCTGTTGATATATGCCATACAGCAAAAGTTCCTGACAAACACATCATAATTGATCCAGGAATCGGCTTCGGTAAAACATTGGAACAAAACTTGGAAATCGTGCGCCGCTTAGGCGAACTGCGCAAGATGGGTTATCCAATTTTGTTAGGCACATCGCGCAAAAGTATGATCGGAGGCGTGCTTGATATGCCGGAAGACAACCGCTTACCCGGCACAGCAGCTACTAATACCATCGGCATTGCACAAGGAGCCGATATTATCCGTGTGCATGACGTGCATTTCATGGTACAAATAGCTAAAATGAGTGATGCAGTGATAAGGCAAAGGAGAGCTAACAATGTGCGCTGAATCAGTATCAGTATATTTAGGGCTGGGTTCTAATCTTGGAGAGCGCAAGCAAAATCTGGATACTGCATTACATTTCATCAGCCAAAGGATGAAGATAGACAAGACGTCATCTGTATATGATACTGCCCCTGAAGACAATCCATATCAACCGCATTTTCTCAACATAGTGACGCACGCCTACACTACACTGGAGCCGCCAGCTTTACTTACGCTGTTGAAAGGTATTGAAAACAAACTCGGACGCACACCTGCTAAGCGCTACAGCCCGCGTACAATTGATATTGATATTCTTTTTTATGGGGATCAAACACTCAATACACCTGAGCTTATTATCCCACATCCGCGCATCGCAGAACGCGCTTTCGTACTTATGCCGCTTGAGGAAATCGCACCGGAATTGACTCATCCTGTCAGCGGCAAAAATGCCAGTCAAATGCTGGCAGAGCTCAAAAAAGGAGTGCAGGGAGTCTTCAAATTCATTGAACCCTTAGCATCAAAAGGATAAGTGTGATGTACCAGATAACTATTGAACAGCATTTTGATGCAGCCCATGCCCTGCGCGGTTATCAGGGACAATGCGAAAACCTGCATGGACACCGATTCAAAGTGCTGGCGCGCATACAAGTTGATAAGCTAAATAACATAGGACTGGCCTACGATTTTCGCACGCTCAAGACACAGCTTAATCATGTTCTGGATAAATTTGACCATACATACCTTAATGAGATTACACCTTTTGACCGCATAAACCCTTCCTCGGAAAACATAGCCAGCACTATTTACCATGAACTGGCGCCGAATATTGAGGGAGTCAAACTGGTTTCCATTGAAGTATGGGAGTCCCCAGAAAGTGCCGCAGAATACCGCCCATCATACAACCAGCAATCAAAGGATATATCATGAGCAAATTTATCACTATATCTTTAACTATCATTACAGTACTGCTAATAGGCGTGGCTTTTTTCGGCACTGTCAACAGCCGCAACAATAAATGGCAGCAAATGCCTGATAGCATACTCTACGAAATATATATTTCAGGCAATACGTGGCCTGATCGTTGTTACACAAGCACCTATGAAAAAATAGACTCGGAAACCATTTATTTCCCCGAAGGCTACTGGGTGTTTGAACCGAGCAAACACCCATTCGGCAGTGTAGCATGGGTATTTCACTCATCCGAAACCAAAGGTGACAAAGACCACCGATACACTATCACCGATATAACTGCCGTCATCAAGAAATGACTGGCCTTTTTCTTATATTCCTTTGTCAACAATAACACTTATCCCTTATGACAAAATGTGTTAATATTTGGCTTAAATAAGGTATAAGCATCGTACAGTCGGATTTTTACGGAAACAGGTTATTTGACCATAACACCGTACCTTGCTATAATTACTTTTCGTCAAGCGGAGGTGTTACTATTTACGCTATAATTGAAACTGGTGGAAAACAATACAAGGTCACTCCCGGCAAAAATATCCGGGTTGAATCGCTGGCGGTTGCCGATGGCGATAATGTTGAGCTTGATCGCGTGCTGGCTATCGGTGATGGCGATAAGCTGGTTGTAGGTAAACCCACAATTGAGGGTGCTAAAGTCTTCGCTACTTCCAATGGTGATGGGCTGAGCGCCAAAATCTATGGTATGAAATATAAAGCTAAGACACGCTACAGCCGCCGTATCGGACATCGTCAGGCATTTACTGAACTCACCATCAACAGCATCAGTGGTGCTGGCATGAAGGCCGGCACACAAATCGATACCAAAAAGAGCACTACCAAAGAAGAGGTAACTGAAAATGGCTCATAAAAAAGGCGCGGGGACTTCCCGCAATGGACGAGACAGCAAACCAAAGATGCTTGGTATCAAGCGTTATGGTAGCGAAAGTGTTACGTCTGGCACCATTTTGGTGCGTCAAATGGGTACACATATTAAACCAGGTAGTAATGTAGGCATCGGTCGTGATCATACTATCTACGCCACTATTGACGGAGCAGTCAAGTTTGAGCCTGTCGGCAAAAATCGCAAAAAGGTCAGCGTTTACGCTGCTGAGAGCTAAGCCATGAAAGAATCCATCCACCCAAAGTATTACGAAGACGCTAAGGTAACCTGCTCATGTGGTACGACATTTACAACTGGCTCCACTAGGAAAGAACTTCGCGTGGAACTATGTAGCGCATGCCATCCTTTTTACACAGGTAGCAAGCGCATCATAGACACTGCCGGGCGCGTCGAGCGCTTTAATCAACGCTACGCCAAAAACGTTCAGAAATAAGGTAACTAAAGCACGGATTATTATCATAAGGGAGCGGGGAAAGTATCCGCTCCTTTTTGTTTAAAGGATAAGCATATGGCTGGAAAGTTCAGTTATGGCGGGCAAGCAGTGATGGATGGGGTAATGATGCGCGG
>WQTJ01000025.1 GCA_009786345.1 Dehalococcoidia bacterium
CCGATTATCCCATCGGATGATACAAATTTCAGCGTTATTTTATTTTGAGTCAACGATACTTCTTTCGACGTTATTATTTATGAGTCAATGCGCAATATTGAAAGAGTGTATTTCAACATTGTATGATTATTGTTACTTCCCTAATGTAAAATTAGGTAAAATACAATGCTGATGAGGTGGAAGTTGATGAAAACAATCTATGAAGGTAAGACAAAGACAGTATTATTGGATGAAGCAAGCGGCAGTTGCTATCTGCTGTTTAAAGATGATGCCACTGGTGAAAACGGTGTTTTTGATCCTGGTTCCAACACCGTAGGAGGCAGTGTTTCCGGCAAAGGTAAAATCGGACTTGCTATATCAAAATACTTTTTTGAGCTGATGGCAGCCAATGCTATCCCGACACATTATCTGGGCGCTGATCTTGAGCAAGGACTGATGAAGGTACGCAATGTCAACGTTCCAAAGCTTGAGTTTGTGTTGCGCTATTTCACTGCTGGCAGTATGTGCCGCAGATTCTCACTTGAGCAAGGCTTGCCTTTTGAGCCTCCATACCTTGAGGTTACGCTTAAGGACGACGAGCAGGGAGATCCTCTTATCAGCGAACGCTTGTGCATCATGAAAGGGTTGTTAAAAGAAGGCGAATATAACAAAGTGCTGGATCTTTTGGTGAAAGTTGGCAGAGTTCTGCGTGCTGAACTGAAGGAACTGGGGCTTAAGCTGATAGATTTCAAAATGGAATTCGGTTTTGATGCGCAGCGCAATATTTATATTGCTGATGAGATTACACCGGATATTTGGCGCGTACAAGACGTGGCTGGCAATATCCCGAATCAAATTGACTGTGCCAAGCTGATTCTTGATAAAATAAATGCCAAAGGCAACACCTGCAACTGCGGATGTAGTTGCTGCTAACCTGTTTTTAGCAGATCTGTAATTCCGGAACATACCTCTGAATGATAACCACCATTACTTGAGGGTGGTTATCATTAATTCCCGCCAAATATTTTGACCGAAAACTGGTTTAAGCTATTTTCAGCAGCTCTTTCGTAATTGCCCGCATGCTGCTTTGATATCACGCCCGAAGTTTCGGCGCAGTGTGACTGTGATGTTCATCCGTTTTAGCTCAGATTCGAAGGCTTCCACAACTTCAGGTGCAGGTGCTTGCCACTCGCTTTCATGTGTGGAGTTGGCCGCAATCAAATTGACGTGGCAGTTCATATCTCTAAGCAAATGCGCCAGCTGCCGTGCCTGTTCTAGGCTATCATTGATACCAGCAAAAAGAGCGTATTCAAATGTAATACGCCGTCCGCTGGCTTCTACATATGAGGAGCAGGCAGGAATAAGCTTATCAATCGAATACTTACGGTTAAGCGGCACTAACTTGTTGCGCAGTGCGTTATCGGCGGCATGCAGCGATACTGCCAGCCCAAGCTGCAATCGCTCATGACTCAGTTTCTCAATTCCAGGAACATATCCGGCAGTGGAAATAGTAATATTACGCGCACCAAGCCCGAAACCCCATGGGGCATTCAGGTGTTCAGCTGCTGACAAAACATCCAAATAATTAGTCAGCGGTTCACCAATGCCCATGAAAACGATGTTGCTAATAGTTTCGTCAGTTCCCAGCAGTCTGGCGAAATACAGCACTTGGTCACAGATTTCAGATACGCTTAAGTTTCGCTCATAGCCATACCTGCCGGAAGCGCAGAACGGACAGCCGATAGCACAGCCCACCTGAGAAGAAACGCAAACAGTGAATTGCCATTTGGATGAAGGTATAAGGGCAGTTTCAATACTTCGCCCATCCCATAACTTAAGCAGCGCTTTTCGTGTGCCGTCACGCGACTCTTGTACTTCCAATTCCGTTACACTTGGGAAAGTAATAGCCGCAGACAGTTTTTCACGCAATGTCTTTGATAAGTCTGTCATGGCATCAAAAGACGCAACTCTCTTTTTATATGCCCAAGCCAGCAGAGGCTTGGCACGCCAAGCGGGTTCGCCAAACGAGGCTAACAGATCTTCGACTTGCTTTAAGCTTAAATCGGTAAGAAAAGTTGGTCTATTAGGCATGATCAATTCCTTTAATTAAGAATTATACAGGAAGGAGTGTTTTCATTGCGAACAACATGATATCTTTTGAAAACTTCACAAAGTGTGCTTTTGGGGGTTTAGAAAGCAACTATAACGCTGTGAAATTATAGAGTGACCATAGCGCTTTTCGCGCTTATGGCGGCGAAACACCAGCATTCATTATACCCCTAAAAAAGAACGGTCAACTATCCGCATTAGTTTGGTTGGTGTGAATTTTCAATGGGTTCAACCACATAACGTTCTTAGTACCCAATATTTTCTTTGTAGCACCGTGGAGTAATCATATAGCTTCCGCAGAAGTAGCTTTGAGAGTTGCCAATGATAATTAACATATCAGTTGGCAGTGCTATTTGGGGCAGTTGTCCCAGCGTCGTCATAAGGAGTTTCTCATTGGACGTATTTGCTTGGCTCAGTATGCCTATCGGAGTATTAATGTTACGTTCTTTTGCAATTAATGCTAAGGCTTCTTCCCATCTGGCGGAGCCGAGTTTACCGAAAGGGTTATAAATTACTACTACAAAATCGGCGGCAAGAGCAGATGATAATCGGCGTGTGATAGCAGCCCAAGGAGTATTTTGGTCGCTAAGACTAATATGGGCACTATCATTGCCGAGTGCAGCGCCTAAACGCGCTGAAGCATAGGAAGCCAGCCCGATTCCTGGCACAACCTCGACATCTATGTTTAAATTTTGCTGGCGCAGGTAATCCAAAAAGGTGGCTGCTATGGCATATGTGCCGGGGTCGCCGCTGGATACAATAACTACATCCTGTCCGTTTTGAGCCTTTTCCACTGCCAGCCGCGAGCGCTCCAAAGGGTTATGCTGAAGCGGCAAAAGCTCTTTGCCGTGAGTGAGATGTGCTATTTGCAACAAGTTATCGGGATGCCCGATGATTACAGGTGCGTGCACGATAGCTGCCTTTGCACAAGGTGTCATGTGCTCTGCCTGACCTGGCCCGATACCCACCAAAAATATTTTAGCGTTCAAGTTTCCTCTCAGGCATAGCATAGAGCAGGCGTTGTATGAGAGTCAAGACTTTATAAAAAAGGGGGTCTATTACTCCGGCAGTTAAACATCGCAAATTAAAATATGGCATCACATGGTGGGTATACCACTACGTTGTACCTTTCAAAATTGCGACCTTTAA
>WQTJ01000026.1 GCA_009786345.1 Dehalococcoidia bacterium
CTTAGTGTTAGAAGAGCGCTTATCATCGCGTTTGCGTCCTTTAACAGCCAGTACATTTACATCTATGGCCTCACAATAGAAAAACTCTTTCCATTGATCAGACATCACGCCGCCAATAGCACCTGTTCCCGCTTTAATCAATCCCATAATTACACGCTCCTTTGTTCAAAATTTTGACTGATTTATATATAGGTCACAAATACTTTCCCCTTTTGCTTTTACATTATATCAACGTCATTTGAAAATGTCGCTAGTCTGTATAAGCCCAATGCGTAGCCGAAATTATACATTGGGCAAAAGCATTTTAGACAGCTTGTGCAAATCATCCGCTTATCAAATTTAATATTCTTTTAGCATTGCCGCTTAGTATGGCACTTATATCATCGTCCGAAATAGGCAACGCCCTCAGTTGTTCAATCTCGCTCTTTGCATTGCTCCATGGCGCATCTGATGCGAATAATATTTTATCCGTGCCGTGTTTTTCTACAATACGCAGGAACTGCTCATGCGGGAAATAGTCAAACCCCATTGATGTATCCAAATAGACATTGCTTCCAGCCAAATATTTTTCCACGTCACTCCACTGCTGATGCCCGCCCAAATGCGCCAGCACAATAACGCCGCCTTTCATAGCCTGTACCACTTTGGAAAACCGCTGCGGGGAGCTGTGAAACGGAGGCAGAAAAGCCGGATCAAACCCTGCGTGGTGCAGCAGTATTAAACCCCTGCTCAAAGCATAATCGTATATCTCAAGCATACGCAAATCATCCACACAAAAATCCTGATATTCAGCATGGAATTTAAGTCCTTTTAAGCCCAAACTCACAACAAAATCAATATCTCTCTTATAATCATCCGTATGCGGAAAAACTGCGCCAAATCCCATGATTTTGTCCGAGCAGATACTGGCAACCCACTCGTTTGTCTTTTTAAACTGCGGCTGCTTCGTTATCACAGGTTGTACCACCGAAATAGCAATGCTCCATTTATCCATATTGTGAAGCAGTCCAGCTAATGTCCCGTCACTCACTGGAGGATAAAGGTTATCAATACCAGCAGCAAGCACTTCCATCGCTCTTGGTGCCAAGTTATCCGGAAAAACATGTGTATGAAAATCAATAATCATTTGTGATATCCCTATGCGTCAAATAGCTGCCAGCCTCTTATTGTTCCAAGCCGCTATCTTATGTTGCCTGGTTTGCATGCAGCATCGCGGCGATTTGATTATTAGACGATGGTTCTAATATTAGCATCTGTTCCATGCATGAGAAAATTGCGCTTGCCGACTGCGTCATCACATTATGTTAAGCAATTATGCCATACCGCACAATGACATCAATTTCCGCTTCCAAGATTCAACACTGGAATGGATTACTCTTCCGGCAAATCTTGAGCGTACAAACTGCAAAGCTGCCGTTCGTTTTGCTCCCATGTAATAATCGGCATTCTCAGGCTTGCGCAGTTCTTCGTCGGAAAGATAAATGGCTTCGCGTTTGAAATTGATAGCTTCCAGTGCCTTATTTATCTGTTTGACAAAGGCATTAAAATTACCGTCTGTACGGTAAACAAAAGTTGCCGTATCTGACTCAGCAAATTCCACTATAGCAAACTGCCCATCTGAGGATGGGGACACCAGCCACAGCAGATATGTTGGAAGCGTCGCATTGGTTGCATCAGCGGTATCACCATCTCCATCTGTATTGACGCCATTGGCACCACCCACTGGTGCAGGTAAAATGTTATTCCCATCCATGGCATCGCCTGCGATGCTTTCGTTCTTGCGAAAACCCACATAAATCTGTGCAGGGTCACACCATTTTTTGAATATCTTATAGCTTTCAGCCGCGCGAGTATCCGCCAGTTTTGATTCCAAAGCCATAGCAAAAGACGGTGCGATAGCAGTTAGATGTCCGAAAGTTGCGGCAACGCCTTGTGGCATGAGTGTGGCAATTTTCGAAGCCTGCATCATAGTCAAAGACAGATCAATATCCTTGACTGCCGCCAGTGATTTTTCACGTAGCTCAAAGATTTGTTTTTTCACCACGCCCCCAAACATATCCGTATCATAACCCAGCTTGGCATAGGTATAGCTTTCTCCGGTATCTAACTTAAGAGTCAGCTTATAATCGCCTTTGCTCATATCGCATACAAAACAAAGCGGAACACGCCTGGCACTTAAATTAGGCGGCAGGACAACAACGCTGTTATCATACACATGAATGGCACCCTCGCCATTGCCGCTTATATCATTTTCAGTGTAATAGTAATCACCTGCTATTGCTGTGAAGATAGGGCTGCTTTTTACGAACATAGAGCGCAGTACCGCTTTGTTGTAGGCATCAATGAGAGCATCATAAAATGGCTGGCACCAGCTTCCCATTCTCGAAAAGCTAAACACACCAATGTCGGTCTCAATAATAACCACATAATTAGACAAAGTCAGCGAGTTGATCATAGCAAACGGTATCTCTGCAACATCAAACAATGCGGCAGCGGTTAGAGCATTATTGCCTACAGATAGTTTTACCTCACCGTTAACAATAGGTGAAGTCACCTGCGCCTTATACACTATTTCCGTTTTTTGTTCCTGCCCGGACGTGCCGCCACCCATAAGAGATGATAAATCCATTGAATTCACCTCCATCGCTTTTAGCAGTAAGACTTCCCGCTCTTACTGTTGCCTATGCAGCTAGTGTTTTTATGAAGTAGTTATCCCAGTTTGTTGCCGCAGTTACCGCAGAATTTTGTGCCAGGCGTATTATCAAAACCGCAGCCTGCACATTTGTTAGATGGCGCAGATGCCTGCATTAGATTCTCACCGCAATTATTGCAGAAGCGAATGGTAGGTGCATTTTTGGCACCGCACTTAGGACATTCTTTTAAATCTATTGATATGCCGCAGTTATTGCAGAACTTGCCAGACCCAGCAGGTTTGCCGCACGACGGACAGATTGTGGTTTTGCTCTCGATCTTCCCTTGCCATACCGTAGCTGTACTGGCAGTATTGTCAATATTGCGTTTCATAGCCTGAGCGTGCGCCTGCGCCACATAAACTTCCTGCCGCGGTGCGCAGCTAGTGCAGAGACCTTCGACTTCATTCCAGCAATGGTCGCAGACATACTTGTTGCAGTTGGGACAGCGTTGGAAATGCTTTTTCGCCTCGTTTTGCCCTCGCTCAAATGCCTGTTCGTGCTCTTTTTGCCATTCTGGGCTTTTCCCCTCGAATCTCTCTGACAGAATACTGCCGCCACGTTCAGCAGTATTGCCTACGTCACGGGCTCT
>WQTJ01000027.1 GCA_009786345.1 Dehalococcoidia bacterium
TGACAGGGAGACGTTATAACCATAAAAGGCAGTGTCATATGGCATTAAGCCGCTGCCGCCGTTGGCGTTATAGTTGATGGTGTATTGATTAGGATGGCTTTTACTATTTGTAAACACTGCTTCGGATAGCGCTTTAGATATTGCGCCGTTTGCTCCTGTCGAAGTAGTTATATAACCATCCTTATTCGCTTCAACTTCAACTACTGTATAGGTTACACCATATGGTATGCCAACGATTACATAAGTTTCTCCTCCTTTTAAAACTATCGTATCGCCGCTGGCAACACCATTATATATGCCGTTGTCACTAAACATTACTATGAAGTGGAAGTCTTTTGTAGCATCCGTGGCATCGCCAGAAAGGATCTTTGAAATATGGATATCCCCTTTGAGCATAATCATTTCGATTTTTGCTTCATCGCCATAGACTAAGTAGTTTCTTGAAAGGCTAGCACTAGCAATTGTAAGCGTTCCTGTAAGACTCAAGAATTCACCATCTCCAAAATACGAAGCATCCAAGTCGCAATCAAAAGAAAAAGTTGACAATAAGCTTGTCGCGGTATCCCAACCAGATTTGAAATGAAGCGTCACAACAATTGCATTAATACTAGGTTCCCAAGAGGCATCAGCGATTTCAAAGACTTCGCTAGCAATGGTTAAGCTTGAGACATCAGGAACTGTGCGCGAATCTGGGTAAATAGTGAGAGTCGTGATTGTGTTTGCATTGGTATGCCCATCTGTTATTAGATTGGTGCGCAGGCCTAGTGGCATATCGTATGAAGCAGTATACCCAATGTGGTAGCTGAGGGTGTTAATATCGTTGCAGTATAACGGATTAGGAGTCCCGTTGAATTCAATTTTGCCGTATTCTTTTGTTGGTTGAACCAGTACAACAGTAGCGCCGTTTGGATAAGCACTTTCCAGTGGGATAGAGACAACAATGCGGCCACCATTGATTGTAGTTGGATAGATTTTAACTTGAGAACTAGTATCTACTGCGCCGCTAGCCAGATTTCCTTGTACTGCTGCGTAATATATATTAAGACTGGAATCATAGTTTGCGGGGACATTGCCTGTTGTTGGTTTAGATACAGCGAACTCAATTCTTCCGTCTTTTTTCACCCAGAAGCCGATAACATTGCTATTAGCAGTGGGCATAGTCCAGCCTTGTGGCAAAGCGGATCTGACGCTTGTGTAGGCATCTGGATTGGGGTTGCCAATATTGAAACCTGTAGATATAGGATAAACATTTTTCCCTGCAACGCTGGCAAAGCCGGAAGTGACAGTACAATCATCACCAATATATAAATTTCGATACTGATTGGTTGTATTATTACCATAAGCAACATTGCTGTGCACGGTTACACCAGAAACAGTGCCTGCGTTTAAAACAAGTCTGCTGTTGCAATCAGTGTCAGTTTGGGTAAAGAAACTATTGTTGAATAGCAAAATGCCATTTGCTCCGTTATCAACAATACCGCCATTTATCTCAAAATAAGCATCATTTTTATTGACAGCTATTCCCGGTCCCATTCCGCTAGCTGTATTTCCTGAAATAATACCCCCATTTATTATCAATTTTGAGCCAGACTGCTGAACACTGGCCCCACCACCATAGGCATAATTTATCACCGAATTGTTGCAAACTTCACTTCCTTCCTCTAAAAACACTGTTCCGCCGGCAACAATATACAATCCGCCTCCGTTGGCGCCTACGGACATACTGCCAAATATTGGTACGCCATGACGAGTACCAGTTTGCCCAATATTGTGGTTAATTCGGCCATATATTTTTACAGAAATGCTTGTGCTACGATTGACAGCAACAGCGCCACACTTTATGGCATTGTCATGGATGTAAGCGTTCGGTCCAATAATGGCAGAGCCAGAGGCACCTGTATAAGGATCAAGAGTAGCGCCTTCAAATAAAACGGCACTTTTAAAACCTCTTCCTTCATGAGTGTCAGAACTGTTGCCGTCAGTAGCTCTAAAGCCCTTGTTTCCTTTCATATAGGAAATCTCACCATCAATAAAGCACTTATATGTTCCACTTAAAGAAACGCTATTTGCATTGGCAATATTGGTAATTTTCGCTCCGTCATACATAAAGAAATGTGCATTTGAGGAAATCCTTACGGCAGCATCTCCATTGGCTCGATAATCTGTTGCAACTGGACTAACTTGCCTAGTGCTGGCAGTAGAGTTGGTGTCGGTAATCAAGCTGCCACTTTTCATTACCAGCATAGCCCCATCATTGGCGCGAGCTGCGGTCATGCCGCCGAAATTATGCAACTCAGCACCATCATCCAATATTATAGTGGCATTGGGAGAGTATGAGGCAATAATTGCATCTTGGGCATAATCCGTTGATGGATGGCTGCTTTGCGGTGCGTATAGGAAAATTGTCCCTTCAGGGCTACGATACTGATCATCAAAAATGATATTCTTAAGTGTCAGAGAAATTTTAGGGCCGGTGCTAGATACATCTCCACCGATTTCTAACATAGCAGGGTTGTACCAACCGCGGCGTGTTTCTGACTGTGTCGAAAAGGTTGTTCCGCGAGTAACTGTTAACGACGTACTGCCCACGCTCATGATGGTAACGCTGTTATCAAAGTAACGTGCACAGGCCGTAGAGATCAAATCTGTCATAACATAGACCGTGTAATTTTTACCTTGCCCGCTACCATTTATAACATCAGCGGTTTTGGCAAGCGTTGCCCATGGATGTGCCTGTGAGCCATCACCTGCGGCATCGTCCCCAAGTGCTGAAACATAGTATTCGGCATCCACCGGCGCAGAATTAGGTGTTCCCCATTGTGGAGGGCTAAAATTAGCTAGCGCATTACCTGCAGGTAGCGCAATGCACATTAAGCATGCCACAAAAAGAATTGCCAACCATTTTCGCATATAAACTTCACTCCTTTTATATAGCAAATACTATTTGCAACCTAATTTGCATCATAAACTATGAAGCAACGCGAATGTAAATACATATTCTGAAGTACTTTAAAAACGACCTTTGCATTTTTTACGTCTGCATACCGCCATTCTCACAATGCCAATAATTGCGATAGCCAAGACAGCAGGCCACAGCACCAAGCCACAATTATTGCCAGCCTTTGGCGGTGTAGGTTCTTCCTCTTCAGGAATCATCTGCCAATGTGCGGTGAGATAAAGATCACCGGTTGTACCAGCAGAAACACTGAAGTTCAGCTCCGGTACTGCAACTGTCACCCCGCCTGTTACTGTCCAGCCGAGGAACGTATATCCATGCTTTAACGGT
>WQTJ01000028.1 GCA_009786345.1 Dehalococcoidia bacterium
TAGGCATAGATGTATACCCTGAACCGCCATTTGCGACAGTTACATTAGAAATACACCCTTTACCGGCAACCTTGTTAATACTGCCTTTAGCACAGGTGGATAGCTTGACGGCACCGAAAAATTTCTTGCCGCCCCACTGATCGTTATGGAATGGGAATTGACCTGTTAAGATTTCGTAAGTATTCTTATCTCTGTTACTAAGCTGTCCAATTACATTTCCCATTTAGCTTACACCTCCTGTTCCAGTAAGTGCGTCTACAACTTTTTTGATATTGCCGCATAAACATGCGTGTCCAGAAACAGCTATGCGGGCTTCTTCATAAGAGGGATTTGAATTTGCCCTGAGTAATCCTTCACCAGCCATGATGAATCCCGGTGTGCAGAAACCGCACTGAAAAGCATCCTGCTCATAGAATCTCTTCTGTACATTACTTAGTGAAGCAGCATATGCGGTGCCAACATCACCTGCTTGGGCAAGACCTTCAACAGTGGTGATTTTACTGTTGCCGCAGTCTTTTGCAAGAACCAAACAAGAGAAGACAGCCTTATCGTCCATAAGTATGGTACAGGTGCCACATTCGCCCACACCGCATGCGACTTTGAGTCCATAAAGACCAAGTCTTTCTCGCAGTATGGTAGATAGTGTTTCGGTATCTTTCACAGCGAAAACATAAGTTTGACCATTGACATTAAAAGACCTAATGTCTTGATTCTCTGTGAAAGGATGATATTTGGACGTGTGAGCTTTAAAATCTGTTTCTGTTGCAAACTCTGCGCCGTCCAATGCACAGATATATTTGGTGGCACCGGGGGAAGTAACGGTGACTTCTTCTTTGCACCCACAAGCGCCTAAAAAGGCCATAGAGCCGACAGTTGCACCGCCAACCACCAACCCCGCATCTTTGAGGAACTCTCTACGTGATAGTCCTACTTTCTTTTCTTCGGACATTTTTCTTTTGATAACCTCCTTAGTTAAGTTAGATCCAACCTAGAGTAACAGTCGGAATTAATTTCCATAATCTAATCGCAATGTGTTTCGACATCACCTCCTCTAATTTTCTATCGTACAAAACATATTTTTAAAAGCAAAACTCTGCTCGACACACATTATATCACCACTATGCTACTAATTGCTATCTCTATGAACTACTTTTCCCAATGAAATCATATAACACTAATGAACTCCATTGCTGCAACTTTTGCAACAGACTAAGTATTTTTACTCATGCTTAACCCGTTACTCATTCTTTAGTGTTCAATGTTGCAATTAGGTGTAGAAATTAAGAGTGCAAACACATAGGCTGTTGTATGCAAACAGCTGAAGATACACAACCTCTCTGCCCCCATAATTAAGGCCATCAACCGCCATTTTATATCGGATATACATATCTGTCAAGAATTTGTGCAAGTCCAAAGTGTGCTGGGAGTGGCATCTTGGTGGTTGAACGAATTTGGAAGTTTCTTTCTCTGTTGGCAAAAAGGTTTAGCCGGTTTAATCTAATGGTCCATTGTTTGTAGTATCTTGGGAGCATGTTAAAATTTCGGTGATGATTCACCATCATGCCTTTGCTTATGTTCATTTTCTTGTTGTTCTCGAAGAGTGCGTTGCAAGATATCTAATGTGGGTGGGGCCACGTAAAATACTTGCACGTCACTTGGAAATTGCACGTGATGTCCTTCTCGCATGAACAATACGGCTTTTTCATCAGCTTCAAGTGTGTCATTAATGCATTTGGCTATATGTTCGTTACGCTGGCGTACAATTTCTTGAAAAGAGGCATATAGCTTGCTGAATACTTTAGGACTTTGTAATTGTAGCGATAAGCATAAGTTCCAATCAAGAAACTCACGCATGATATCGTCATCCTCAATGGCGCTGATAACGGCGCCATTAGTTATTAGCGATTCTACAATATGGTGGCTACCGATTTTCATTATTGCTAACTGTTTTACGCTTTCTTCGCTTGGTAACAATTCATGGTAAATGCGTTTAATCTGGGACAGTTTGGATTCTAAGTTGTTAAGTTGCTCGGCGACTTCTCTCCAATATTTTGCTGCTAAGTCTGTAATAGTGGAGGTTTCTTCTAATGGTGTGACAATCAATGGCACAAAGAATATCTTGCGCCCATTTTTGAATTGGGAAACTTCTGGCTTTTCAATTTTGCCTAGCACCTCTGGCATAGCGTACTCCTGCAGTTATAGTTTTGCTGTAATGATAATGTGAAGAGTAATGTATGGCAACTTGTAATGTTCCACAGTATCAAATTAATGTATGACTTTGCAAGCGAGAGCGAATTAAGCACTTCCTATAATCATGATACTGGTAGTTAATCTGCGGTTACTCAAGTGGGTTTGATTGACGTATGATTGCTGCCATTGCTATCATGATTATATTATGAATAACAGAATTGTACTTTTCCCATATGGCACCAGTGTTAATAAAGCGAACAATTTGGTTATCGGCGGTTGTGATGTTGTTGACCTAGTATCCAAATATGGCACGCCGCTCTATCTTTTTGACGAACAAATGTTGCGCAAACGTTGCCGTGAGTTCAAATCCGAATTTGGGAAACGCTACGCTAATACCTCTGTGGTTTACGCTAGCAAGGCTTTTCTTCATACAATCATGGCGAGTTTACTTAAAGAAGAAGGTTTGGGGATGGATGTTGTTTCAGGCGGTGAGCTTCATATCGCTGAAACAGCGGGGTTCCCGATGGAAAAAATCTATTTTCATGGCAACAATAAGTCTGTTAATGAATTAAAAATGGCGCTTAACCACCATGTTGGGCATATTGTGGTTGATAATTTGTATGAACTTCGCACTTTGGCAGCATTGGCGGAAGAAAATGGTCAAATTCAAGATATTTTGCTGCGTATTACTCCTGGCGTAGAGGCTCATACCCATAGTCATATTGCTACTGGTGGTGTCGGTAGTAAGTTCGGGTTTCCTCTTTATGATGCTGAAGAGGGTGTTTCGTGTGCTATGTCGTTCCCTAGCCTTAACCTAGTCGGGTTGCACTTTCATGTAGGCTCACTGATTTGCGAAGCCAAGCCTTATTTGGACGCTATAAATGTAGTGTTGGAATTGGCATCTGGCATGAAAGAGAAGTATGGTTTTGAGTTGCAGGAACTTAATGTCGGTGGTGGTTATGCGGTGCCTTATATCGTGGAAGAAAAAGTGCCTGATATTTCCTATTACGCTGAACAGATTACGAGTTGTATGATGGATAAATGTCAATCCTTGAGCTTGATCCTTCCTAAGTTGGTTATAGAGCCAGGGCGTTCTATTGTTGCGCAAGCTGGTGTGGCGCTCTATTG
>WQTJ01000029.1 GCA_009786345.1 Dehalococcoidia bacterium
GCTGGTATCCATGTTATTTTTCTATCTTGTTTTCCGCAAGGAACTCAAAGCCAGCCATGCCAGTGCCCGCCCCATTGAAGTCTATCCTGCCCCGTCCTCTGCTATTACCAACAGAGGACACTTCATAATAAGTACCATTATATTCCTGATTATAGTAATACTGCTTATAACTCATGCCCAAACCGGATTATCAGTAGGATTGATTGGGGTTATTGCTGCAATACTCACGCTAGCAACCTCTGGAAAAAGCTGTCTGTATCTAATCCGCCGGTTGGATTGGAAAACACTACTCTTCTTTATAGGTCTTTTCATTGTGGTAGGCGGATTGGAACAAACAGGAGTATTGGATAAAGTTGCCGTTTTCATCGGCGATATCTCTGGCGGCAATCTACCGCTAGTAATAAGTCTTGTCCTTTGGTTATCAGCCTTTTCTTCAGCATTTATAGATAACATTCCATTTGCCGCGACAATGGTACCGATTATTCGCGAATTAGCAATTACACAAGGCTTAGACATGGCAAGTTTGAGTTGGACACTGGCGCTGGGCACAGATATTGGGGGGAATGCAACACCTATCGGGGCTTCATCCAATGTAATAGGCACGGCTATTGCCGAAAAAGAAGGTCATAAGATAAGTTGGGGGCGCTATATGAAATATGCCGTCCCAGCCACGTTAATAATACTCAGTTTATGTCAAGCTTATTTGATGCTACGCTACATGTAAAAAGTATTCTGTAATGCAATAGCAACTAAAATCACGCTTGTGCATTCATGCCATACAACTTCACGAATAACAAGTGGTGGGTAGTAGAGGTCTCGAACCTCTGACCTCAGCGATGTCAACGCTGCGCTCTAACCAACTGAGCTAACCACCCGCAGTGCATTATCTTACATGAGCAACCGATTGCCGTCAATCGTCTTTAATCTACAAATGGCTCTTTAGGTAAAGCGATATGCGCCAGTGATGCTGCGGCACCAGTCTTCAATACATCACCCGCAATGAAAGGAAGAACGCCAGCGGCAAAAACAGAAGCGATGGTAGCAGAATCGCCACTTATATTGCGCATCCAAAAACCCAGCCATAGTACACCAGGCAGATATATCAAAACCAAACTCGCAAAAAGCATCAAGCCAAACATCTTGCCAAAACTACGATATTCCGGTTTGCGCTCAACAGCATAGCCTAAGAACAAAGTTGCCAACACAAATCCGAGCAAATAACCGCTAGTAGCGCCAAATCCACTCACAGCTCCAGTAAACCAAGGCACACCAGCAATCCCCAGTACAGCATAAATCACCATGCTGACACTGCCCCATTTGCGTCCTAGCATTGCACCAGCCATAATAACGCCAAAAGTTTGACCTGTAAAAGGCACAGGGAAGAAAGGAATGCGCACCTGTGCCAGCGCGCCAATCATACAAGCTACTAATACAGCACTGGTAATTTTCCAAGGCAAACTAGCCTTATGAGCCCCGTGAAATACATCATAGCGAACCTGACAAAAAACAGATATATTATTCTGCATACAAATAACCTTTAAAAAGACTGTGTTTCCAGTTATTGATTAGCGCGGCTTGCGCACACCGATAAGGGCAACTTCTACATTGCGCCCACAGTGCGCACAGGTAGTATTAATGGTAACAGCCTGATTCATAACACGCTCAATGACAGCAGAAACCATGGAGTCAATATTATCCAGCCTGTCATCAAACATATCCAGCCGCTGTCGCAGATTCTCCAAGGTAGGCGGTTCTTTGCCTTTCATTTCTTTTGCCATTGTCGCTCCCCCTGGTTCAGAATAGCCACATTATAAGTGAGGCTATTCATTAGTGTCAAAAGAAAATATCATTTAGCGCCTTATGCTGGCGTCAAACATAACACCGGCATGGCTATCAAATAAACTTCAAGGTATGCTAACTGCCGAAACAAATTGCTTTGATCTTAACCAATATTCTTCAGCAGATTACCCATCTCAATAGCGGATACAGCAGCATCAAAACCTTTGTTGCCCATCTTTGTTCCAGCACGTTCAATAGCCTGTTCCAATGTATCAGCAGTGATAACACCATTGATAATAGGCACACCAGTCTGTAGTGAAATACTGGCAATACCTTTGTTTAGTTCAGAAGCTACATATTCAAAATGCGGGGTGCCACCACGAATGACCGCACCCAAACATATGACTGCACTATATTTGCTTGTCTGCGCCATCTTAAGAGCTGCCAATGGTATTTCAAAAGCTCCCGGCGTCCAAGCAATGTCGCAACTCTCCGCACTCACACCATGGCGCAAAAGTGCATCCTTGGCTCCCCCAAGTAAGCGCTCACTGATAAACTCGTTGAAACGCGAGATAACAATCGCGAATTTCAACCCTTCCCCAGCTAAATTGCCTTCAAATATTTTGCTCATGTAATCCCTCCTACTTGGCCGTGCCACTGCTCGGCGCATCATCTGTTATTTTCAACATATGACCCATTTTTGCCTGTTTAGTTTCCAAATACCTGCGATTGTACGGATTGGGCGATACAATAATAGGCATCGTTTCCACCACCTTCAATCCATAGCCCTCCAGCCCAACAACCTTCTTAGGGTTATTAGTCATAAGGCGAATTTCGTTAAGACCAAGATCAGCTAATATTTGTGCCCCAATGCCATAATCGCGGAGATCCGCACCAAATCCCAACTTGATGTTAGCCTCAACTGTATCAAGTCCTTTATCCTGCTCAGCATACGCACGCAACTTATTATGAAACCCTATACCACGGCCTTCCTGCCGCATATAAAGGATAACTCCGCGTTTTTCATCAGATACCATTTTCATGGCTATATCCAACTGTTCTCCGCAATCACAACGCCGGCTGCCAAAAACATCACCTGTAAGACACTCGCTATGTACGCGCACCAACACAGGAGCACCACCTTGTATATCACCCATCACCAATGCCAAATGTTCACCAGGTTCAATATCACTTTTATAAGCCAACGCCCTAAACTCACCATAGCACGTTGGCAGCTTCGTTTCCGTCACCATATGCGCGAGTTTATCATGGCGCCGACGATATGCTATAAGATCCGCCACTGTTATGATTTTCAGCTCAAGCTTTTGTGCCAGTATCTCAAGTTGCGGCAAACGTGCCATACTGCCGTCTTCATTCATAATCTCACAGCACACCCCGGCAGGATACAGTCCAGCCAGTCGTGCCAAATCCACCGTGGTTTCAGTATGCCCCGCCCTAACCAACACCCCTCCATCACGAGCGCGCAAAGGGAATATATGTCCAGGTCTAGCTATGTCATCCGGCTTGCTGTCAGGATTAATAAGTGCCTGCATTGTAACAGCGCGATCTTGTGCTGAAATGCCAGTGGTCACGCCA
>WQTJ01000030.1 GCA_009786345.1 Dehalococcoidia bacterium
GGACGCATGGGCAACCCTAACTCTTTTGTTTACCTAGCCAGTCCCGCCACAGCCGCAGCTACTGCTCTTACAGGCGTGGTCACAGATCCCAGGGAGGTTCTCCAAAATGTTTAAAGGCAACGCTTTCAAATTTGGTGATGATATTTCCACTGACTTAATTGTTCCGGGCAGACTGGCGCATCTGCGCTCCAATCTGCCCGAACTGGCAAAACATGTACTAGAAGATGCTGACCCGACATTTGCCTCCCGCGTCAAAGCGGGCGACTTTGTGGTAGGCGGCGATAATTTCGGTTTGGGTTCCTCTCGCGAACATGCGCCTTTAGTCATTAAAATGGCCGGTGTAAGTGCCGTGCTTGCCAAAAGTGTAGCACGCATATTTTTCCGCAATGCCATTAACCGCGGTTTACCAGTACTCATCTGCGACACAGACAAAATCAACGACGGAGATGAGCTGGAAGTAGACATGTCCACTGGTAACATCCATGATATCACCAACGGCGCATCACTTACTTTCAAGCCCATTCCTGAAGCCATGTTGGCTATCTTAGAAGAGGGCGGGTTAATTCCTTATATCCAAAAGCACGGCGACTTCAAGCTGGAATAGAGTGCATTTAATCAAACATAGTACCATTACCTGCCTCTCCATATGCGTGGAGAGGCAGCCTGTTTCCACACAGTACGCTATAATTGAGGTTTATTGTAGAATTACCAGCATAAACGAAAAAGGAGCAAAGTAGACAGGCAATGGAATCTCACAATATCACTCTCATACCAGGCGATGGCATAGGTCCAGAATTAACCGATGCCACACGCCGTGTGTTAGAAGCTACCGGAGTCAAATTCAATTGGGACGTAGTACATGCCGGAACAGACGTAATGGCAGAATATGGCACACCTCTACCACAGCATGTGCTTGAATCCATTCGCAAAAACAAGGTTGCCCTCAAGGGGCCTATAACCACGCCAGTCGGTTCAGGTTTTCGCAGCGTCAACGTAGCATTGCGCAAAGAATTGGAACTCTATTGCTGCTTGCGCCCGTGCAAAAGCTACGTCGGCACGCCCACGCTGTATAACAACGTAGATCTCATCGTTGTGCGTGAAAATATGGAAGACCTCTACGCAGGAATCGAATTTGAGAAAGACAGCGCAAGTGCCAGCAAGCTCATTTCTTTCTTAGAAGGTTTAGGCGCTAAAATACGTCCTGATTCAGGTATTAGCATAAAGCCTTTATCCGAGTTTGGATGCCACCGTATTGTGCGGTTTGCTTTTGAGTATGCCCGCACGAATAAACGCAGGAAAGTAACTGCCGTTCATAAAGCCAACATCATGAAATACTCCGACGGGCTCTTCTTAGCAGTAGCGCGTGACGTCGCATTATCCTACCCAGAAATTGAATTTGAAGACCGCATTGTAGATAACATGACTATGCAGTTGGTAAAAAAACCGCAACAGTTCGATGTGCTGATCTGCCCGAATCTCTACGGCGACATTATTTCAGATTTGTGCGCAGGTTTAGTAGGCGGGCTGGGTATAGCACCCGGAGCCAACCTGGGAGATGGTATAGCTCTATTTGAGCCAACCCATGGAAGCGCGCCTAAATACAAAGGCATGAACAAAGCCAACCCCATGGCAATGATGCTTTCCGGGGTTCTTATGCTGCGCCATATCAACGAAATATCCGCTGCAGACAAAGTAGAAAAAGCTATTGCCGCTGTCATAGCCGATGGCAAAAATGTAACGTACGATCTAAAACCAGAAAGTACACATGGTAACGCAGTAGGCACGTCACAAGTAGCTGATGCCATAATTGATATGATGGCGAAAATGCCATAACCCTAACACTGCGCCAGTCTATACCAAGGAGAAATCTTATGAAAGAAACTAAAATCAGCATCATAGGTGCCGGCAATGTAGGTGCCAGCTTAGGGCAGCGCCTCATTGAAAAAGATTTTGCTGACGTAGTGATGGTGGACATAGTTGAAGGATTGCCACAAGGCAAAGCTCTGGACATATTGGAATCTGGACCAGTAATTGGTTTTACCCACTGCATCAGCGGCTCTAACAATTATGCTGACACCGCAGGTTCTGATGTAGTCGTCATAACATCTGGCGTTGCGCGCAAGCCAAGTATGACACGCGAGGACTTGCTTAAAATCAACACTGATATCGTTTCCAATGTGGTAAAAGAGGTAATCAAGTATTCCCCCAGCTGTATTCTCATTGTAGTAGCAAACCCCGTAGATGCCATGACTTGGGTGGCTTATAAAACATCCGGATTCCCACGCAACCGCGTGCTTGGACTCTCAGGAGCACTGGACGGAGCTAGACTGGCGACTTTCATCGCATTGGAAACAAATACTCCCGTCACCAATGTTTCCTGTTATGTACTGGGAGAACACGGCACCAATATGGTTGTTTTTCCTCGTCTAGCCAAAGTAAACGACAAACCTATCACTGAAATACTTCCTAAAGAGACCATTGATACACTCGTGCAAAGAGCTATTAACGGAGGTGCTGAAATTGTAGGGCTGCTCAAAACTTCCAGTGCCTTTTATGCTCCTTCCGCTGCTGTAGCAAGGATGGTAGAAGCTATCATCAAAGATACGCAAGAAGTATTGCCATGCGCCTCTGTGCTATCCGGTGAGTATAACCTACAAGACGTAGTAATCGGCGTACCAGTCAAACTCGGCAAAGCTGGCATTATAGAAGTGATAGATCTTAAGCTAACGCAAGACGAGATTAATGCACTATCTGCTTCGGCAGAAGCGGTAAGAAAACAGATAATTTCCATACCTGCCATATAGTGAATACCCTCGAAATAACTACTTTCATGAAACCCCCTATGGCAAAATATTATCGGGATGCTATACTGTGACACCTGTATTTATGGATAACAGATATAGCAACAGTTATTTACATTTTTTCAAAATAATTGATGGCACACATTTTCTGCACTAACTAGGAGAAACGTATGCCGGTAAAAATCGTTACCAACAGTACCGCTGATATACCCAAAGCACTAGCGGATGAACTAGGTATAACCGTTGTTGCCGAATATGTCATATTCAACAACAAGTGTTATAAGGACCGCATTGACATCACCGAGGATGAATTCTACGAAAAGCTGGTCAACGACAACATTAAGGCCACTACATCCCAGCCCACGCCTCAGGATTTTCTAGAGGCATATAACGAACTAGGCAAAGATGCAGACGGCATCATATCTATTCATATCAGCGCTAATCTCTCCGGCACCACTAATTCTGCCGCACAAGCTAAAAAACTCACCAGCGCCAAATGCCCCATTGAAATAATTGATTCAAAAACAATTTCTTTGGCACTCGGAATGGCAGTCATCAATGCCGCTAAAATGGCTAAGGCTGGCAAA
>WQTJ01000031.1 GCA_009786345.1 Dehalococcoidia bacterium
GGTAAAGTCTACCATTAAAGCTCACTTGCTTTCTTGTCTGTTAGATAATTCTTTGCTTGCTCAGCTCTGTAATAATTTATGAAACAGCCGTGAGTCAACAACATGCATGAGCCAATATGCGCTTGAAACTATACACAACTCTCGCTGTATCATGCCCAAACAATTAAAAAGCTCGTCAGTGAAATTTTAAAGCAGAAATTGACAGACTTTTTTAACAATTTGTATAATACAATTGAAAATGATTTTCAATTACTGCCATGAACCAACTAAGTTATAAAAGGCAAACTTTTCACAGCAATGGTCGCAAGGCCACTCAGCAGCGGCTGATTATTTTACAGGCGATTGAAAATTTGCAAGGGCAATTCACACCACAGAGCTTGTACTCCAGCTTGCAGCAGACACACCCTGAGATTGGCCTTGTGACTGTCTATCGCACGCTAAAGTTGCTTGTTGAAAACAACCTAGTGTGTCACATGGGGCAGCACGGACGCTCGCAAAACTATGCCCGCAGCCCAAACAGTTACCCGCAGCAACATCACCATCACATTATATGCACTCAATGCAATAAAGTAGTAGATATAACCCATTGTAAACTGGAAGAGATGGTTCAAGAGCTAGCGCGCGACACAGGCTTTGATATCAATGGTCATCGCCTAGAATTTATGGGACGGTGCCGGCAATGCCAGAACACCTGTCAACAGACAAAGTCATGAGAAAATTTTTACTTGGGTTAGTGTGCTGTTTTCTGTCAAGCATTTTTTTAATTGGAATGTTTGCTTGTGGCGACAACCAAGTAAACTCAGGGAAACAATCAATCGTAGTAACATATTCTGTTTTAGGTGCCATAGTCAAAGATTTAGTTGGTGACCAGGCAAATGTTAAAATCGCCATCCCAAACGGCCTTAATCTACACGAATGGGAGCCCTCTGCGCGCGTCATTGAAACCATAAACAAAGCCGACCTAGTCATCCAGAACGGATTGGGGCTGGAAGACGGGCTGCAAAAGACACTGGACCAAGCACAAGCACGCGGCGTTAAGTTCTTCACCATATCGGATTATATAGACGTACGCCATGTAGGCATAGGCGAAGGTATTCCAAGTGACGACCCCGATCAAGCTGTTGGTGCCGCCGATCCTCATTTGTGGCTAGACCCAATCACTATTGCAAGTTTTATCCATGACCTAGCTAATTACTTGAAAATCCATCTTGGTTTGGATGTAGAAGAACAAGCACAGGATTTGCAAAATAGGCTGGAGTCTTTAGATCAACAGATCCGCGACAATGTAGCAACACTATCCGTTTCACAACGCAAACTAGTCACCGGGCATGAATCACTAGGTTATTTTGCGCAGCGCTATGAATTCAAGTTGGTTGGAGCAGTCATTCCAAGCCTTAGCGATCAAGCCAGCGTCTCTGCAGCTAACATGGCCTCTCTAAAGCAAAGTATTTTGGATAATCAGGTGACAACCATCTTCACAGAACTAGGAACTTCCGCTGCTGTCGTCAGCCAAATCGGTGCAGAAACCAGTGCAAAAGTGGTACAACTGAGCACTCATACCCTATCAGACGATGGATCGTATTTCACCTTTATGCAGGGATTATCAGACACCATTATTAACTCATTAAAATCAGATGGTACTGTTACCCCTCCAAAAAACAATGCCCCTATGGATATTTTCATCACTCCTTTTAGCTCAAATGACTTCATGAAACAAGCTCTTATTGCAGGGATACTGGTTTCCATAGCCTGTGCTGTTGCCGGAACATTTGTTATTTTGCGCGGCATGGCTTTCATCGGTGATGCATTGTCTCACGGTGTGCTGCCAGGAATCGCGTTATCCATACTGCTTGGAGTCCCAGGCATACTGGGAGCAGCAGCCGGTGCCATCTGCATGATTGGAGGAGTGACACTTATCACTCAGCGTTCGCGCCTGTCTTCAGACACTGCTATCGGGCTACTTTTCATTGGAATGCTATCACTTGGAGTAGTAATAGTATCTCGCTCAAATTCATTTAGCAGTGATTTAACGCATATCCTATTCGGTGAAATCTTGGGAACCAGCAACTCTTCAATCATAATGCAGATGATAGCCACCGCTATCATCTGCATCACAGCATTTATTTGCGCCAGACCTTTCCTGCTGCTAAGTTTTGACCCGGAACAGGCTCAAGTAGCAGGATTTTCCGCAAAACTCTACCATAACATCATGCTATTCATGATTGCTTCCACCATTATCGTATCTTTTCAGACAGTAGGCACATTGCTGGTATTTGGGCTGCTGATAGCACCAGCCGGTGCCGGTGCATTGCTGGCACGGCGCATCCGTAGCATGATAGCATGGGCTATTGTTTTTGGACTTGTATCTGTATATAGCGGATTGTTGTTAAGTTACCACTTTGACCTAGCAGCAGGCGCATCCATAATACTGGTAACCACTACTCTTTTCTTCATAACATTTATTGTGCAGAATATACGCAGCCATTCCCGTATTCCAGCGGCAGAACATCATGATTAATACATTAGATGAAACCATAGAGGCCGCATACATAAATGCCAGCGGATTAAGTGTAGGGTATAACAAAGAACCTATTGTGGGAAATATCAATTTTACCCTATCACAAGGACAGGCACTGGCGCTTATTGGCACAAACGGCTCAGGCAAATCAACTCTGTTAAAAACTATCGTTGGATTGTTACCGCCTCAAAGAGGGCAGATTACCACTTTTGGACGGAAACCCGGCAGTGATGCGAAGCGAATTGCCTACCTTGGACAATTCCATAATTCCGGCTTTATACTGCCGCTACGTGCTATGGATGTGGTGAATATGGGCCGCTTCCCAACACACGGGTTGATAGGCAAAATGAATAAAAAAGACTATGAAATCGCCACGTCAGCATTACGCACCATGGGTGCAGAAAAGCTGGCCGATCTACCTTTACGAGCACTTTCCGGAGGACAGCAGCAACGTATTTATCTTGCACAGGTATTGGCACATCAGGCTGATCTGCTGGTAATGGACGAACCAACTTCCGGACTGGACGCTGGCGGACGCGATTTATATTTACGCGCCATGCAAGAGGAAATGCGCCGTGGCGCTTCCATTGTTGTTGCCACACACGATATACATGAAGAAGCCTTTTTATGTCAGCAGGTACTATTGCTGGCACGCCGTGTGGTAGCTTTCGGCTCCCCGCAACAAGTGCTAAACCCAGAAGCACTTTTGGAGACATTCGGCATCGCCATAAGTAAAAATCATGAGCATCCAACCATACTAGAACAAGCGCACGGTCACGACGCCGAATCTACAGACAAGCCAAAGCCGCACTTCTATCCACACTAACAGAATTGCCACATATCTCTGTGCTAAAAAGCTACCGCTTGATAGCT
>WQTJ01000032.1 GCA_009786345.1 Dehalococcoidia bacterium
TGATAAGTGAATACAATATTCTCTGGTCGTGCACGCTTAATGCCGGTAGCTACGGCAGGTGCCCGTCCGTGTGCGGCTTGTGCCATATCGCAATTTAAGTAGTTGTAAGCGAATACGGCACATCCTACAGGTGCTAATCCAATGGCTTTGCCTTGTATTCCCAGTTCATCCAGCGCCTCAGCTACAAGGCGGTGAATGATGCCGTGTGTGCAACCCGGACAATAATGCATTGCCGCATCAGTAAGGGCTTTTGTTTTATTGAATATAATTGACATAGATTTTTCTTCCTTCTATGCTAGCTGGTTTGTATTGAAGCGGCTTCACGTATCTTCTGCAATAATTCTTCTGGTGTGATTATCACACCGCCTGTACGGTAGCATTTTAGTACCGGTTTTTGACACCGAATAGCCAGTTCTACATCATCAGCCATCTGTCCCATGCTCAGCTCAGCCGCCACAAAAGAGGAAGCTTTTTGGGCAAGGTCATACAGTGGTTTCTTGGGAAAAGGCCAAAGTGTGATAAGCCTTAAGAGCCCGACTTTGACACCTTCTTTGCGCATGATGTCAATGGCATTTTGTGCGATACGTGAGGTTGCCCCGTATGCTACCACCACAATATCGGCATCATCAGTAAGATACCCTTCATACCGCGGCTCTTTTTCTTCAATTACTTTGTAGCGTTCGTAGCGTTCAAATACTGTAGCCTCAAGCTCTTCCGGCATAAGGTAAAGTGAGCTTATAAGGTTTGGTTTTCGCTTTTCTTCTGTTCCTGTAAGTGCCCACGGCTTGACAACCGGCGGCCCCTGCACTTTAGTGGTGGTGTCAACAGGCTCCATCATCTGCCCTAGTGTGCCGTCTGCTAAAAGTGCTACCGTGATGCGGTATTTGTCTGCCAAATCAAATGCATCAAATGCGTAGTCCAGCATTTCTTGCACGCTGTTAGGTGCTAGCACAAGCATGTGAAAGTCACCATGCCCGGCACTCTTTGTGGCATGGTAATAGTCTGCTTGTGAAGGCTGAATACCGCCAAGTCCAGGACCGCCGCGCTGTATGTTTACCACAACGGCCGGCAGGTCACAGCCAGCCAGATAACTCAGCCCCTCGCTTTTCAAAGCAAAGCCTGGGCTTGAGGAAGATGTCATAGCACGCACGCCTGCCGCCGAGGCGCCGATGACCATATTGATAGCAGCCACCTCGCTTTCTGCCTGCAGAAAAGTTCCCTTAAGTTTTGGCATTCTTTTCGCCATGTAGGCTGCAATTTCCGATTGTGGTGTTATGGGATAACCGAAGTAATGCCGGCAGCCTGCCAGCAGAGCTCCTTCGGCAATCGCCTCATTTCCTTTCATCAAAACTTTTGAAGCCATATATCTTCCCCTCTTATTTTTCCACGGTTATAACAACATCAGGACACATTATGGCACAGAAAGCACATCCTATACATGCCTCTGTATCTGTGAGCCCAGCCGGACGGAAGCCCTTTGCATTGATTTTATGCCCGCCAAGGCTCACAATTTTCTGGGGGCAGGCTTGTACGCACAAGCCACACCCTTTACATTCATCTGTTTTAAATGTTACCTTCGCCATGTTTTCTCCCTTGCAATATATCTGCAGGTTTAAAAATCAGTTTTTGTACAAGGCAATTGGGAATAGCTCATCCAATGCTAGGAGTGCTTTCTCTTTGGCTTCCTCGCTTTGTATCAGGCGCTTGTCGAGCGCAGTCATCTTTAGCGGCAGAGCCAGCTTTTTTGAGGCCTCCGTGGCAAAACCTGCTGTGGCAATCACGTCTTGTAGCGTTGTCTCCGCTGCAAGATTTGAGTTGTTTACAATCCCGGTGAAGCCTACCTTGCTGGCTGTTTCAATTTCATTTTTGATTTCGTATAAATCACTAAAACTGCGCGTCAGCGGGCGGAATTGGTTGATAACTAGGAGCATCTCATATGCATCTCCGCTACGCAAAAGGCCGGCATACCTCCCAAGCGCCAGTGCGCCGCGGTCATCTCCGCCTAAATCAATGATGCCAGTAATATCAGTATCATCAAATAAGGCGAGTGCCTCCGCTGGTATGGCTGGTGCTTCCACGTTAGTATTCGCAAAGCGCGAGGTAACTAAACGGATGCCGGCTCCTTTCAGGTCTTCTACGGCATTAGCCATGCGGAAATAGGGGTTGACTATATCCAAATCGCACAGGATTACACGGTCTTTCTGCTGCTTGGCCCACAGGGCATAAGCCACAGCTAAACTTGTTTTGCCGCTGCCAAAATGACCTGCAAACACCGTGACCCTCGCCAAGCGCATCTAATTACCTCCTGCACGGTATTTCCCGCGCTTGCGATTCTCTCACCATTCGCAATGCTTGAGATGTTATAGCAGAATTTAATGGTAAATTCAATGTTGCATGTATAGGTTTTATGGCGGCACATTGAATCGGCTGATTAATTGGCGCTATTATTTAATATATGATGCAGCATATCACTATTGAAGAACTGAAACAGAAAGCCGGACAAACTTGGCTTGTTATGGATTACCCCATTGAGCGGGAGCTGCTTAAGCGTTTTACCAGTGCTGTAGGCGATACTAATCCGCGCTGGCAGGATAATGTCCCGCCGTCATTGTTGTTTACTATTGGCTTAGAACAGGTGAGTGAGCGCTTGGTACCTTTATCGCAAGCGGTGCTACATGGCAGCACCGAAATTGAGTACATTGCCAAAGTTAAAGTAGGGGATAATATTACAGTTGTGGCAGATGTAGAAGACGTGCGTGAACGTCCGCCGTTTACCTTTTTAGGATTAAAAATAGAGCAGCATAATCAAAATGGCACGCTGGTGGTGCGCTGCAAGCAAATGATTGTGCTACGGAGTTTGGTATGAGTGCACTGAAGTTGACGGACGTGAAAGCAGGGCAAGAGATACCAGCTCTTATGAAACGCGTTACTATGCGGCAATTGGTGATGTGGGCTGGAGCTTCCGGTGATTATAACCCTATCCATTATGACAGCAAGTTTGCTGCCAGCCGCGGACTCTCTAACGTAGTGGCGCATGGGCAGCTCATCACATCGTTTCTGTGTCAGATGCTCTCAGATTGGTACGGTGACGCTGGGTGTTTGAAAAAGCTTGACGTAAGTTATAAGGGGTTCAACTATCCAAGCGATACACTCATATGTCGTGGGTTGATAAAAGAAGTCTTCCCCTGTGAATGTAGCGTTGCACTGGAAATCTGGGTAGAAAACCAGCGCAACGAAAAAACGGTCAGCGGCAGAGCTGTGATACAGTTTGCGGGTGCATAACTACGTCAACTGCAGCCTATTTTGTCATAAACATTAAACTTCTCCATATATTGCTGTACCGATTAAATATTGCGTCCTTGTAAAGCTATGATAGTGCATAGTTGTGCCTATAAAGCCGTGACATTTAATTGGGGGATCAA
>WQTJ01000033.1 GCA_009786345.1 Dehalococcoidia bacterium
CTGGCTGGTATGGGTAGTCCCGCTTGGGTCATAAGGCATAAAAGCCCGATGGTTTTAAGTGCTACCGTTTTACCGCCTGTGTTGGGCCCGGTGATCATGAGGATGGAAAAATCATTTCCAAGCTCTAAATTAAAGGGCACGGCATTGGTGCCTAGTAATGGATGACGGGCATCTACCAGTCGGACAGTGATAGGACTGTCTATGCTTGGGTCATATATAGCAGCCTCTGTTGCTCTTGCGGATTTAGCGTAGTGGGCTTTGGCAATTTCTAAGTCTATGGCCGCTGCCGCTTCAAGCGAGTTGTCGATTTCGGCACTCATATTTCCGACTAGCTCGCTTAATTCAGCTAATATGCGTTCGATCTCACGTAATTCTTCAATCTGTAGTTCTTTTAGGGCGTTGCCCATCTCCAGTGTTTGCCACGGTTCAACGAAAATGGTAGCGCCGGTGTTGGATATATCGTGCACAATGCCAGCTACGTCACCACGACGATCTTTTTTCACTGCAACCACATAGCGCCCCTCGCGTTCGGTGACGATGGGTTCTTGGATATATCTACGCTCTGTATCGGCAGCGATGAAAGAATAGAGACTGTCAACCAGTGTGCTGCGGGTATTGTGCATGCGGCGTCTGATGGTATCAAGCTTGGGTGAGGCATTTGGCAGTATCTCACCGTTTGGTGACAAAGCACTCGTAATGGCGTTTATCACATGGACAAAATCGCCGATATTAAATGCTTTGGCAGCAATCAAAGGTGCTTTGTCGTGGTATGGCGTAATACGTGCGCGTAGCAGGCGAAGAGCCTCAAGCGAAACGCGTACTCTGGTTAGTGTTTTTGTATCTAGTATCTTGCCACGTGCGGCAGCGTGGACATCAAGCGAAATGTCTTCTAAGTCGGATACGTTAATGAATGTTTCTGCCGCAAGTATGATACCAGCTTGAGCTGAGGCTGAAAGAGCAGTTTGTATAGAATGGATGTCGTCCGATGGAGCAAGCGCCAAGGCGAGGGCGCGACTTAATGGAAATGTGCAATATCCGGCGATGATATCGCGCACAGCCTGGAATTCAAGCAGAGCTAAATCTTTATTATCCAATTTAACCTTATTTTACATGAAATACTTTATCAGACAAATACTATGGCGTTTGAACAGCGGTTAAAAGTTTTGTATGCCACTGTTTATGCGTCGTAATTGCCGCCGGTTACAGGTGAGGATTATTTGGCGATGCGTATAGATATTTCTTCCCAAAGCAGAGCAATTTTGGCCTTGAGTTCATCTAGCGGAACATTGGTGTCTATCACGCGGGTGGCGTATTTAATTTGCTTGGCGGCTGGCATATGGGCGTCTATGCGCTGCCTAATCTGCTGGCTGGTTAAGTTACGGCTGGTGCTCAGGCGTTTGTATAGTACATTTTCTGGCGCGGTAGTGACCCAGATTTCATCTGCCAATGATTCCAACCCAGCTTCAATAAGCAGTGCGGCATCCAGTACAACTATTTTGGCATGGTTACGCCGCAGTTCTTCAAGAACATCTTTTATTGACTGGATGATAAGCGGGTGCACGATATGGTTTAGGCGTTTTAGCTCATCAGGATCGTTAAAGACGATTTCGCCCAGGTTTTGGCGGTCAATACTTTTGTCTTGCGATAGGATACTTTCCCCGAAAGCAGCTACTACTTTTTGCCATCCAAAGCTGTGCGGCAGATAGACTTCATGTCCGATTTTGTCGGCATCAATAATAGGTGCGCCCATATCTTGCATAAAGCCAGCTATGGTACTTTTCCCGCTACCTATAGTGCCAGTGAGACCTATAATTAGCATTGTTTATTCAGTCTATCCGCACAAAAATGTATTAGCTGCAGTTTTGTTCAGCGAAAGAGGCCACATCTGCTGGCGGTACAACTAAACAGCTGTTGTCGCTATTGGCCACAAATAGATACAGTCCTAACTCTTTGAAAGCAAAGTTGGATTTGTACTTTTGCAGCACCTTAAAAAAGTCTGGGGTAGCAGGAATGGCGATAGCATATTTCTTGCTTTTATCGGTCATGCGTGACATGATTTGACCCAGTCCCATTTGGAAGTTCATCTCTGTGGTGTAAAACCCTCCTTTGTCCTCGCCTTTAGCTTCAATTACAAAAGATAGGTTGTCTTTTTCTGCTACAAGGTCGGCAAACCCGCCTGCTAGTTTTACGTGTTCTTTTACGTTCCAGCCGTCTTGTTTGAGACCATGCTTGAGCATGTTTATGACATTTTGTACTTTGAAATTATCCAACTCCAGCCGTCCTTTTATTTTTCGCACAGTTTAGCTATCAAATGCTGTGAGGTCAAATAAGCATAATAGCCGCTATGCGTAGTGGTATATTTTAACTCTATGACACTATTTAGCACTTGTAAATGCCGCCTTTATACTGATAAGTTATAGCTAGTATCAATCCGCTGAAAGATTTCATCCATAGGCACAGAGTCGTCCAAACATATAGTGATCCAGTGTTTTTTATTCATGTGATAGCCTGAAAAATATTTTTCCCTGTCAATAATATGTTCTATATCCTCGGACCTGATTCTCAAATCCAAAATATCAACTACCTCATCAGAATTAAGCCCTAATTTTCTTTTCGACAGAATAAGCATGGCACCATACCATTTAAGAGAGTCTTTTCTTCTAAAAATGGCATTATTAGGGAAACGTTTCCACAAAAACTCCAGTTCATCGTTATATGTACCATTGATATATTGAATAACTGTTCGTGCGTAATCACTTTTGAAAATATCCGGTTCAAAGCACTTATCAGAAATTTCATGCAAGACATTTTCATAATCACTTCTGACCATGCCCACAAACGAGCCGCAGGCTTCTGATGTGCGATGTAACACATATTCGTCACTTGAAAAAGTGTCTACTACTTTTGTGTTAATCGTTCCATCATCCAAAGCATTAACAATCATCCGAAACTGTCCGCTCGCGATATTTGTTGTGTATGTGTATGCACCATTGTCCATAACAAAACCAAACGTGAGCAGTTTTTTCAAGTTGAGTTTTTTATTTATGAATATAGCGTCTAGCATATAAACACTTTTGGGTAAGAAATAAAAAGCAACATCATTGTATGAAACTATAACATACTCTTATGGCTGTATAAATATAATTCTGTTACGTAAAATCCTAAATTCCGCAAAAATTAGGCATTTAGGCCGCTAAATGTGCCTATTTCTACATTTCTCATAGTGATTATATAGACACGAAGAAACCACCTGAAACAAGAGTGTTTTTGTGCTTAGTGCCTAAAAATGCGTAATTTAGGAAAACAGGTGGCTAATGCTATACTTTTATTGAGCATTAATGCTTGCAAGAATTTTGAGGTGAAGTGATGAGAGCCATATCGCGCAAGCCGATGGCGGCAGGCTCTTTCTACCATAGGTTGCCGGA
>WQTJ01000034.1 GCA_009786345.1 Dehalococcoidia bacterium
TGACGAGCAGCAGCGACACGAATTTCCTTGATTGCCGATTTGGTATTGGCCAACTTAGTACCTCCAATAAAGCTAAACGAGCCATTATACAATAAAGGCAGCGTATTGACAAAAAATGTTTAAATAAAAATTAGTGGAATTATGCCTTTATTTAATCACGTTACCAAGCATCAATGACAAGGCATCCCTACATCCCCATAATATTATACCCGCTATCCACATACAGTACCTGCCCAGTGATAGCAGATGCCTCATCAGATGCCAAAAAAGCTGCCACTGCTCCGATTTCTTCTGAGTTCACATTGCGCTTAAGCGGAGCGCGCTCAGCATGCTGCTCCATCATGGCGTGGAAATCTCTTATGCCACGTGCCGCCAGTGTATTAACTGGACCAGCACTAATGCAGTTGACGCGAATATTCTGCGGACCTAGGTCATATGCCAAATAGCGCATTGAAGCTTCCAGTGCCGCTTTAGCCACTCCAATGACATTATAATGCGGAATCACTTTTTCTGCCCCATAGTAACTCATTGTCAATATACTACCGCCGGATGTCATCAGCGGCGCAGCGCCACGCGCCAGTGCCACCAATGAATAGGTGCCAATATCATGCACCACATGAAAATCTTCACGGCTGGTCTGAATAAAATTTTCTTCCAAAGCCCCACGCGGAGCAAAAGCCACTGAATGCAAAAGCAAATCCAACCGTCCGTATTTGCCAGCAATGATTTTGTAAGTAGCATCAATATCCGCATCACTAGCAACGTCGCAACGTAAAAGTACACTTTTGTCAGAAAAGTTATCTATCAGTTCCTGTACATGCGGACGATAACGTTCGGCCTGATAAGTAAACACCAACGTTGCTCCAGCATCATGCCAAGCCTTCGCTATCGCCCAAGCTATAGAGCGACTGTTAGCCACGCCGCAAACCAAGCCTATCTTCCCAGCAAGTAATGCCACATCAGACCTCATTTTTGTCACACATTATAGCATCACAGCATAGCACTACTGCACTCTACATAAACGATGTTTTCCTCGCACAATGCAAAGCATGCGCACGTTGCCAACATTCAGTCTCTCTGTTATACTTTGATGTCTTCTTGCCCCCATCGTCTAGAGGCCTAGGACAGTGGCCTTTCACGCCATCAACAGGGATTCGAATTCCCTTGGGGGCATTTCTTTTATCTTATCCTACACCAAAACAGCCACTTTTAAGCACCGCATACTATTTTCTGTATCAAAGAAAAGGTAATACGGCAGGAACAAACAAGCGATATAAAACATCCCCAGATAGATTGTTTTTTCCAGTATCCAGATATATTAGCCATACGTCAGTCTTTTTCACCCAAACTGAATTAACAAAGGTTTTAGACTATTGTGTTATCCACTATCTTCCAGTCGGTTTAGGGCAATTTCAAATGCCATACGTAAACTCTCTGTTTCAGAGGCAAGCTTTTCCCAATTTGCCATAAGTTCGCCAGCTCGCACTTTCAGTTCACGATGCCGCTCAATACTAGCTACCACTTCTTGCGAATCTTTATAGTGCTCTGGTGAGGCAAAGCACGCCTCCAGATGTTTTATCTCTGACTCAATACATGCCAGCTCAGTTTCAATCTTTTCAATACGCTTGTTCAGTGGGGTACTTTTGGCATAGTAATCATTGCGCAATTCACCAGACATAACACGCTTCTGTCGCGAACTAGTAGTAACTGCTGGTAGCTGCGAAACTGAGGAAAATGCTTGAGATGTATCTTCTCCTAACATTTCTTTGTGGTATAGGTAAGTATCGTAATCGCCTGGGAAAACACTTAGCTGCCCATCTTTAACTTCAATAATCGTATTAGCAATTTGGCGGATAAGTGTGCGGTCATGGGTAATAAAGCACAGCGTTCCGCAATAAGCTTCTAAAGCATCCGTTAACATCTCACGTGAGGCAATATCAAGATGGTTGGTCGGCTCATCCATCAGCAGAAAATTAGCTGGCTGCGCAAGCATTTTAGCCAAAGCCAGACGTGCTTTCTCACCGCCTGAAAGCACTGAAACCTGCTTAAACACATCATCGCCTGAAAATAGAAACCCTCCCAGTATGGTACGCAGAGTCACGTCTTCAGTATTTGGCAGAGCCACACGCCGCAGTTCTGCCAAGACTGAATTATTCGGTTCTAAAAGTTCCAGTTGGTGCTGGGCATAATAAGCATAGACAACAGTATGCCCCAGTTTACGCTCACCACGCTCAAAGGGCAGTACTCCGGCCAGTATCTTCAGCAGTGTCGTCTTTCCTGCGCCATTGGGGCCCACCAGTGCAACACGATCACCGCGGCGTAGCAACAAATTCACATCGCGATAAACCACTTTTTCACCATAAGCCTTATCAACATGGTTTAGCATAATCACATCGGCGCCAGAATGAGGAGGAGGCGGAAAATGAAAGCTGATTTTCCGCGCCATGCGCGGCACTTCAATACGATTAATTTTATCCAACTTCTTGATGCGGCTCTGCGCTTGTGCCGCTTTGGTAGCTTTATAGCGAAAGCGGTTTATGAAGTGTTCTTCCTGCCCAATTTTCAGGCTTTGCCGCCGTGCTGTTGCCTCAAGTATTTCCACTTCCTGCTGGCGGGCTTCCACATAATCATCATAGTTACCTGAATACACAGACAACTTGCCATGGTCAAATGCCAGAATGCGATTCACCACGCGATTTAGGAAAGCGCGATCATGAGAAGTGAGCAATACCGCCCCCTGATACGCCTTTACATACTCTTCAAACCATATCTGTGTTTCCAAATCAAGGTGGTTGGTCGGTTCATCCAGCAATAGCAAATCAGGGTTTTGCAGTAATATTTTTGCCAGTTCGGCACGCATTCGCCATCCTCCGCTGAAATCCGACATAGGCCGATTAAAATCAGCTTCACGAAAACCTAACCCACACAAGATGACACGTGCTTCCTGTTCCACATTGTAACCATCGGCAGCTTCAAAGCGATGCTGCAAATCACCAAGTTCTGCCATCAACTGAGTCTGCGTCTCCGTATCCAAATTATCAGACATGGTTTCTTGCACAACACGAATGCGATGTTCCAAAATATTAATAGCGGCTGCAGATTCAGTTACCGCTAATAACAAACTATTGTCAGAACCTTTGCAGCTTTCCTGCTTTAAATACCCAATTGTCAGCCCTTTGCGACCGGTAACACTGCCTTCATCAGACGATATCTCTCCAGCAATAATACCAAGTAATGTACTTTTGCCACTACCATTAGCACCCAGTAATGCCAAGCAATCACGCGCACCAATATTAAAAGTCACTTGGCTGAAAAGCACGCGCTGGGCATAGGCTTTGGATATGTTATTCAAGCTGAACATGTTAACATATTGCTCCACCGATTAAATATTGCGCTATGCCGCATAAGCAGTAGTCGGAGTTTTGAAGAAAGACATGATTTTGGCAGGGTTAAGCT
>WQTJ01000035.1 GCA_009786345.1 Dehalococcoidia bacterium
AAGCCATAACGATATTGATGAAGCCTACCGCCGGGCCTTCAGTGGCGATACTGTTTCAGCCTACGGAGGTATCGTAGCCTGCAACCGCACAATAAATATCAAGATGGCTAAAGAAATGGGCGCTACGTTTTATGAAATTGTCATCGCTCCCGGATTTGATGACGATGCTTTGGCAGAACTGCAAAAGAAAAAAAATCTACGCATTATGCAAGTTGCTCTAGACAATCCAACCTCAAAAGATTACTTGAGTTACCGCCGTGTGCGCGGCGGTATGCTAGTGCAGCAGGCAGATACATTGAACGAAGATAACCTTGATATAAAAGTTGTCACCAAGCGCATGCCTACTGCTGCCGAATTGGAAGATCTAAAATTCGCCTGGCGTGCAGCAAAACACCTCAAGAGCAATGCCATTGTGCTGGCGAAAGACAAAGCTATATTAGGTATGGGTTGCGGGCAACCGAATCGTGCAGTGAGCGTATTCTTATCTAAAATCAAGGCTGGCGAAAAATCGCAAAGTGCAGTATTGGCATCCGATGCTTACTTCCCCTTCTCTGACGGCATAATTCAAGCAGCAGATGGCGGTATCAGTGCCATAATACAACCAGGTGGCTCCATACGCGATGAAGACTGCATTAAAGCAGCTGACGAGCGTGATATCGCTATGGTTTTCACTGGCATCAGACACTTCTTGCATTAGGTCCGCATATGCTACTGATAAGTATCAGCTTATAGCCCATGGCTATTTACTTGAAATGCCATGAACTTCTCATCATCCAGTATGGATACCCTAGACAAAGTGCTGACGCAGTTGCCAGCGTCTGACAAATCATTGTTTCAGCGCTTTTACACACTATGTATACAGCAAGGTCAATTGTGCATACCCGATCATTTAAAAGACTATGTGATAAACCAGTTCGGTTCACTGGAAGTCGTGGCCGAGCAAAAGATCGTGCGCCTTCACAATAAACTTAGCGGGGAAGAAAGCATCTTCAACAGCATCCGCCATCTGCGACCAAGCGATACACGAGGTAAAAATCCCATCAGCATTGACAGCATAGACATCGAAACTGATATTTTTGCAGACCCCTTACAAACCACCACAGAAGACCTTTTCAGCCGCATTTATGGTAAGTTCTGCATCACTGCTAGTAACATCGCCAAATGCAATGAATTGCATGGGCTGGTGATTTTCAACAAATCACACCCGTTAAAATTCACTCGGGAAGAAGTCATAGACTACTTAGACACTAGTTGGCGCTGGGCTCAGCAGGCACATAAATATTATCCTGCAAATAAATACTTCTTTTTCTGTTGGAATTGTCTGTGGCGCTCTGGTGCTTCCATAAATCATGGGCATGCCCAAATGACCCTCAATCGTGGAAGAGCCTACTCTCGCATTGAGTCACTGCGAAATACAGCCATAGCATACCAACGGCAATACAATAGCAACTATTTCAACGACCTATTCCGCATACATCAGATGCTTGGATTGACCAAAGAGGTAGATGGCGTGCAAATCATGGCTTACCTAACACCAATCAAAAACAATGAAATCATAGTCATGTCTCGTGAGTTGACACCAAATTTTGCCAGTTGTATATATGATGGGCTAGCAACATATCGTGATTCATTAGGTGTCACATCTTTCAATATGGCCATGGCAACACCGCCATTAAGCCGCACTCGTGAAACATGGCAAGGTTTTCCTGTCATAAGCTGGATGGTTGACAGAGGTAAACTGGAATACCGCTCATCCGATATCGGGTCGCTTGAGCTTTTCGCCGCTAACTCTGTAGACTGCAACCCTTTTGAACTCGCCGAATTACTGACACACCCATCAGCAAGCATCCCCCCATTGTCTAGAGTTGTCATCGCATAAGGTTTTCTGCCCAACTACTACAAAGCTAAACTCTCTGAAACTCCAAGCGCAAGATGCTCCGCGTTTGTGCTGTAACCTTAGCTCGTTCATCTAAGCGATATCCCATCAGCCACAAAATTCCCATCGGGGCCGCTACCACAGGAATTCTTTTACGCCACAGTTTTGGAATATGAGCATCTATCATAAATTCCCCCAGTTTCTTAGCACTGCCCAACCCCAAAGGATAGAAAAAATCACCTCTTTGGCATCCTCTGACCCACAATTCTTCACCAACAACATCTATGTCTATATATGCCACCATAGGATTGTTATTCACGTCTATAGTCTTGACAATAGATGTTTCCACTTTCCAACCGCACAATGAAGTAAACCCTGGAACCAACAGCTTATAGTGACTTTCCACGTGAGGAAACGGACATGGTAAATCGTCTTTTCGCCCCAACCAATAACAGTTATATCCCGTCAAGAAAAGTAACCCGTGTGGCAAGCTCAACTGTCTTCCCGCCGGCTTAGACATTAGTGCCAGCATGCTCTCAAGATGAACTGATTCAATATCACGTAACCCGCAAGGAAACTCTCTTAGGCAATTACGTAAAAGATATCTCAACAGTACTGGATGGACATCGCCTAAAGCTCGCTTGTCCAAGGTTATGACATTGCCTTCACGTGCTATGGCTTGCTGAGTGAGTTGCGCCACCTGTTTATCCATACAAGCCATTTCATCACCAGCAGCAGAAGATAAGCACAGCAAGGTTTCAGTAATGTTAGGGTTATATGTTTCCAGCAAAGGCAAAAATTTAAGACGAATTTTATTGCGCATTGGCACCGCATCTAAATTAGAACTATCCAATCTGGGAGATAGGTTTTGGCTACGGCAGTAACTATGAGTCTCTTTTCTCTTTATGTCAAGCATCGGGCGCACAATTTTTACCTGTTTACTTTTGATAGTTCGAGATATTATCGGCTGCAATCCGGCAAGTCCTCTCAAGCCGCTACCGCGGATAATATGCAAAAGCACAGTTTCAACCCAATCGTTTTGGGTATGTCCAGTAACAATTAAGTCAGTGCCATATTTATCAGCCACTTGAGCCAAAAATAAATACCGCGCCTCACGAGCAGCTTCTTCCAAAGTTAGCTTATGCTCACGGCGCAAAGAATGAACGTCAACTTGTCCAATGTCAGCAGCTAGCCCCATTTGGCACGCCAAAGCTGTAACATACTCGGCATCAGCACGTGATTCCTCTCCTCGCAACATATGGTCAAGGTGAGCTACATGCAAACTCAACCCTAGTTCATTTTTCAAAATAGCTAGAATATGTAGCAAACACACCGAATCAGACCCGCCAGAAACCGCTACTACCAACCGGCTGCCCAGCAAGTTACACTGCCGGAAAAAAGTCTCTACCCTTTGATACACATCGCCAGACATAGCAATTACAATTATAGCAGAGTGCTTAAACCAGTCCTAGCTATGAGTTGTGTTGATTGAACGTCATTCAACTGGATGAAATACAAGCTGCAATAGGCAATAAACCAAAGGCCCTATAATCAAAACTCAGACAAAAGCGACAATTCTATTAGGATCCACTCTCCATCGCCACAACAAACCATGCAAAAAGACTTACAGAGGCGCACACCATAGGGTAG
>WQTJ01000036.1 GCA_009786345.1 Dehalococcoidia bacterium
TTTGTGATTTTTGGTGTTCCAACCTTATTAAATCACTTCTGAGCTGCCTCTTGTTTTGTTTCCAAAAAGTCCTACATTAATTTTACACCGAGCAACAACACAAAATAGCCATGTCACCGCGAATACAGGGTGATTGGGTATGCTTTTATTAAAGCCTACTTTCTAGTTATATGATCTAGGAGAAGTTCCATATTCATGCCAGCAATTTTCACACAGTGCTCAGCATCAGTATCAACCAACGAATCAGATGGTTTACCATCCACCGCAAAGCGGATTCGATTTGATTTCCCTTTAATCTTAGTAAAGTATTTCGCACCAAAAGGAACACGCAATGCCGATGTTGCGTTGATCTGATTTACCTCAATAACCAAAGGCATCTCATCTGCACAAATCTCCATATCTGTATTGCAGTTTAAAGACACTGATCCTTTTACGCCTTCCAAATATACGCTGCGGGCTTTCCCATCAAGCTCAAAAGGACATCTTATTCCGTTAAGACGAAAAACATCAGTAATAGCAGCTAATTCTACGTCAGCGCAATACTTAGCGGGAAGAGAAATAAAAATAACAAGCGCATCTTTCCCCTCAGCCTCGCTGCTTTTTCCTACTCTGCGAATATCCACATCCATACGATTTTGATGCTCATCTAGTTGTACTTTATAATCTAGTGCAAGCGTTTGCAGCACATTAGATGCAAGGCGCACTCGCAATTTTTCATTGTCCGTAACAGTCAAGTTGACTTCTAACGCTCCCAGAGCATGGATATCAAAGTGGCTCGAACGGCTTATGTCATATTCCGTCACGCTCTCATAGGTATAATCCGAAACCGTACGGACAAGCTTTTCCTGCGACAGTAAATCATCCATAGATACCGAAAACAAAGCAGCTATAGCCATCAAGTTTTCAATATCAGGTAATCCCCCTTCCGTTTCCCACTTAGTTATTGCCTGACGGGACACGCAGATTTTTTCGGCAAGCTGTTCTTGTGATAAATCGAATTGCTTGCGCAGGGCTTTAAGTTTTTCAGAAAAGTTCATTTTGTTTGGACTCCTTTATTTGATGCCATCAATATATGTCAGATATATATTGCAGGCAAGCAACTTCTGTTAACAATTACGTTTTATTTTGCTACTTTTCGTAGCATTTTAGATGCTACCAGCCTAAAAGAAGAGGGCGCTCAAAACTGAACGCCCTCAATGTTTCCATACCTAGTTAAGAGCTACAACTCACCAGCGCCAACAGGCTCATCATGCTCTTTACGCCCATTATTTCCAGCAAGATCGGAGACAAAGAAAGGCAACGTTTTCTCTCTCTTAGCCTGCTCTCTTTGTGCCGCCAAAGCACGTGCTTCTTTTTCAGCTTCCAAACAGGCATTGCAGCGTGCAGGTATCAGCTTGCCGATGATGACATTCTCTTTAAGACCAGCCAACCGATCCACTTTGCCGTAAATAGCGGCTTCGGTAAGCACACGTGTGGTTTCTTGGAACGATGCCGCTGCCAGCCAGCTTTCTGTTGAGAGAGAGGCACGGGTAATACCCATAAGCACTGTTTGTGCCGTGGCAGGTTCGCCGCCCTCAGCCAATACCTTAGCATTGTCTTCCTCAAAACGATATCGCTCAATCAATTCGCGCGGGATAAACTCTGTATCGCCAGCTGATTCAATACGCACCTTAGAAAGCATTTGGCGAACAATCACCTCAATGTGCTTATCATTAATATGCACGCCTTGTGAACAATATACTTTCTGCACTTCGTCCACCAAATAGCGCTGCACGGCATCTTTACCAAGTACCGACAGAATATCCTGCGGATTGATAGAACCATCGGTCAACTGTTGTCCGGCTTTTACCAAATCACCGGTAACAACGCGGATGTGAGTAGCCGCAGGCACAACATATTTGCGCTCATCAGATTCCTCGTAGCGGATAATCAGTCGGTCTTTTTCAATCTGAACCCCACCTGACATACGGGCTACCAGCGATTCAGTTGCAAGATCAGTAGTGCTCTTCTTATCAGCCTTGGGAGAAGCCAGTAATGTGCCAGCTTCTACTTTAGCGCCATCTTTTACCTGAACGTGCCATCCCTTTGGCAGAGGATACTCATCGCGGAACATTTCAGAGCTGGAAATATTAATCCAGCGTCCATCTTCAGTTTCAATAACATCAGCAACACCATCAATTTCGGAAATAATAGCCTGCGCTTTAGGATTACGAGCCTCAAATAACTCTTCAACACGAGGCAAACCAGAGGTTATATCCAAGCCCACCACACCGCCGGTATGGAAAGTGCGCAGTGTAAGCTGAGTGCCGGGTTCCCCAATACTCTGAGCCGCCACGATACCTACAGCAGTATACATGTCAATTGTGCGCCCGCGTGCTAAGTCACGTCCATAGCATTTCTGGCATACGCCCTGCCGCGACTGGCAAGACATAGGAGTGCGCACATGTGCTCTCTTAACACCGGATTCCATAACCTTAGCAGCTTTGATTTCGTCAATTTCCTCATTGCGATCCACTATTATTTCACCAGTGCGCGGATCAGCAATGGGACTAGCCGCCAAGCGGCCTATAATGCGATCGCTGAATACAGGCAAAATGCCCTTTTCAGTTGGCTCATCAATCCAAGTGCCTATGGTATCCCCACAGTCAATCTCACGCACAATAACATCCTGCGTAACATCCACCAAACGGCGTGTCAGATAGCCCGAACCGGACGTACGCAAAGCGGTATCAGCCAAACCTTTACGGGCACCATGTGTGGAAATAAAGTATTCCAAAGTAGATAAACCTTCGCGCAGTGATGACTTAATGGGGAAGTCTATAATCTTACCAGACGGATTAGTCATCAGACCGCGCATACCGGCCATCTGAGTAATCTGTGAGATATTACCTTTAGCACCGGATGTGGCCATCATATAAACTGACCCGCGACGGTTCATGGATGTGCTAATAGATTGCTTGATGCGATCAGTAGTCTGCATCCACACATCCACTATACCCTTATAACGTTCATCGTCCGTAATAAGACCATCTAAGTACTGACTATCAAGCAACTTAGTTTGCTCGTCAGCTTTTTCAAGCAGCTTGTTTTTATCGCCCGGCACTTCCACGTCACCCATGGAGATACTAATACCGGACCACATGGCATATTTGAAGCCAACACCTTTGAGTCCATCCAACATTTCCGCCATAGCTTCATCAGATGCCAGCAGTTTATAGCTGCGAGAGATGATATCCTTGAGAGCACTCTTATCAATGTTTTTGTTTACGAAATCCAGTTCTTTAGGCAGAATATCATTGAAGATTATACGACCAACAGTCGTACGAATGCGTTCACCGACGGCATTGCGCACATTTATCTCGGCGCACAAATTCACCTCGCCAAGCTCATAAGCCATTTTGGCTTCCTCAAAGCTGCCAAAATGCATATTTTCGCCCTTGCTGCCTGAACGGATATTGGTTAAGTAATAGCAGCCAAACACCATATCCAAAGTAGGGGCTACAACCGGATCACCGCATGACGGCAACAGCATATTGCGAATAGAAAGCATCATCTCACGTGCTTCCCTTATTGAGGCT
>WQTJ01000037.1 GCA_009786345.1 Dehalococcoidia bacterium
TGGAAAGGCAGGCTTCTCCATCACCTAGCACGCCTTGGTGCAGCCCGAGACAAGCCCCGCATCCAGGCGGGATAATAGTTCCTCCGGCTTCTACGAATATGCGCATATAGCCTGCATCCATGGCTTGCAACAGCACACGTTTGGAAGCAGGTGCCACGATAAGGCGTGTGTCAGGATGGATTTTCTTGTTGCGCAGGATACTGGCAGCCAACGCGAAATCTTCCAGCCTGCCATTAGTGCAGGTGCCAAGAAATACTTGGTGGATGCGTACTCCGCTAAGGCTATTGGCTAATACGATATTATCTACTGTATGCGGACGGGAAACGGTTGGTTCAAGTGTAGCTGCATCAATTTCAATAACTTTTTCATAAACAGCATCTTTATCGGGAGAAATAGAGCGATAGTGTTCAGTACGGCCCATTTCACGCAGCATTTTTTCGGTTATCATATCTGAAGGAAACAGCCCGACTTTCGCTCCTGCTTCGACAGCCATGTTGGCAATTGTCAGCCGTCCAGCCATTGACATGCTTTCAACAGCTTTCCCGCTAAACTCTAATGCTTTGTACGTAGCCCCGTCGGCACCTATCATGCCAATAATATGCAGGATGAGATCTTTGGCGGTGACGAATTGAGAGAACTTATTTTTTACTTCTATGCGAATAGTTTCTGGTACGCGGAACCATGTTTTCCCTAAAGCAAACGCCACTGCTATGTCTGATGACCCCATGCCTGTAGCAAAGGCACCTAGCGCGCCTGCGGTTACTGTGTGGGAATCGGCTCCTACCACAACGTCACCAGGTCTTGCCATGCTTTCTGCTACAACTTGGTGGCAAACACCTGCACCGACATCTGAAAGGATGCACCCAGTTTCGCGTGCAAAGTTGCGCAACAATACGTGGTCTGCGGAAAGTTGTGCGTTGGGTGATGGTGCAGCATGATCCAAGAAAAGCATAGTGCGGCGCTTATCGGCCAGTGTTTTAAACCCGCTACTCTGAAATTCACGTACGGTAAGCGGGCCTGTGGTGTCTTGTGCGAATGCTAAATCAACTGGGCTTACCACAATTTCACCAGCACTGACATCACGCCCAAGCTTCTGACTCAGTATCTTTTCAGCTAATGTCTTACCCATGGTATCCTTTCCAAGGTCAAAATAATCGCCATAATAATATCATAAATGAATTGAGCAATACATCTTGCAGCTGTGGTGGTGTAAAACGTAACATAATCTTGAAAAGTTATAGGTTAGCACTGTTCTCTAAAGGCTAGAGCGGTATATTCCCGTGCTTTTTCTGCGGAAGGTTTTGGTGTTTATTCCGCAGTGTTTCTAATGCTTTGATTAGTATTGAACGCGTTTGTCGCGGGTCAATGATGTCGTCAATATAACCAAGCTTTGATGCTTGCGATGGGTTGTCGAAATGTGTGCGATATTCAGCCACAAGCTTGCGGCACATTTCCTCGGGTGATGGAGATTCGGCAATCATTTTATGAAAAATGATGTTTACTGCTGCTTCAGCGCCCATGACAGCGATTACAGATCCCTGCCATGCATAGCTTAAGTCGCCCATTAGATGATGTGAACTCATGGCGATATAAGCACCGCCATAGGCTTTGCGTGTTATAACAGCTAACTTAGGTACAGTAGCTTCAGCATAAGCGTAAATTAACTTGGCGCCATGGCGTATGATGCCGTTGTGCTCCTGTTCAGTGCCGGGCATAAATCCTGGCACATCCACTAAACTCACAAGCGGTATATTGAAAGCGTCGCAGAAGCGCACAAAGCGAGATGCTTTTACTGAGGCGTTTATGTCAATGGTACCAGCTAATATTGAAGGTTGCTGTGCCACAATGCCAACGGAGTTTCCTGCTAAGCGTGCTAATCCGCAAATAATATTGCCTGCAAATTGCGACTGTACCTCCATGAAATCGCCGTTATCAACAATAGCAGTGATAATATTTTTCATGTCGTAGGGCTTGCGTGGATCGTCAGGTACGATAGTCGACAGCGTTTCATCACAGCGCTCGGGCGAATCATCTATTTTTACTGCTGGCGGTTTGAAAGTGCAGTTTTGAGGAATAAAGCTTAACAAGCGTTTGACTTGCCGAAAACACTCTTGTTCGTTGTCATAAAGAAAATGAGCTACGCCGCTTTTATGGCTGTGCGCTTCGGCTCCACCAAGCTCTTGGTGGCTGACTACCTCATTTGTTACAGATTTGACTACGCCTGGCCCGGTTATATACATCTGGGTTATATTTTTGACTGTAAAGACAAAATCGCAAAGTGATGGGGAATACGCAGCTCCACCAGCACTGGGGCCGACCACTACCGCTATTTGGGGTATCGCTCCGGAACAACGGGCGTTGCGCAGCAATATTTCGCCTACACCAGACAGCGCAGCGACTCCTTCTTGTATGCGTGCTCCGCCAGAGTCATAAATGCCGATAATTGGCATGCCTTGCTCTAACGCAAGATCTAGGACGTGCCCGATTTTTTGCCCTTCTGTTTCAGAGATAGTGCCGCCAATGACAGTGAAATCTTGTGAGAAGACGAATACTGCCCGGCCGTTTATTTCTCCAGAGCCTGTAATAACAGCATCAGAGGAATTTCTTTCGTTGGAAGTGTTGTTTGTTTGGGTGGAATCAGACATCCCAATTTCGTGGAAAGTGTTTGGATCAAGCAAAAGAGCTATTCTTTCATGAGCTGTTAGCTTTCCGCGTGCATGCTGGGCGGCGATGCGCTCAGCCTCTGACATGCTGGTATGCAGTGCTTTCAGTCGGTTTATCTTATTGTCAATAGTCATTAGGTGGTGTCAACGGCTTTTAGAAAATTTCGGAGTAGGTTTCTCTTTTATTTATTTCCGGTTTATTGTACCATGTCTGAGGTCAAATATTTAGATATTACTATTTTGGATAAATTAGTGCAGCATATCGGAGTTGACATAATTGAAACCAGCCGCATTGAAGACGCTTTGCAGCGTTTTGGGCAGTCATTTTTAGATCGCATTTATACTGCGAACGAAATTGCTATGTATAAGGATAAGTTACCGTCTTTAGCAGTGCGTTTTGCGGCTAAGGAAGCGGTGATAAAAGCACTGGATGCTCCATGTCTTAATCCTCGTGATATAGAAGTCCTTTCTGCTGCTAATGGCAGGCCGCTTCTAAGTCTCTTTGGAACAGCTCGCCAGAAATCTGATGAGCTGGGTATTAGTGTGCTGGATGTCAGCTTGTCACATTCGCGTGAGTATGCAGTGGCTTTTGTATCAGGGCAATCAACGGACTGATTTTTGCATAACATGACACTTATTTAAGGCTAACATAATATTAGCCCAGACAAATTTTGATGTGCATGGTTTATGCATGTATGTAACTCTTGGTGACAGCATCGTTTGACAATGTATAACACATGCTTCTTAGGTGTTGAATAACCAGTTGCAACTAGAATTTCCACTCGATGTTAATACTACCATTTTCAGCAATAACTTTTGAAATCAACTTGTTTACGACAAGTCTCCTGTCATAAAAACTTACATTGTTTTACTCCCTTCACGGCTGTTTCATAAATTATTACAGAGCTGAGCAAGCAAAGAATTATCTAACAGACAAGAAAGCAAGTGAGCTTTAATGGTAGACTTTAC
>WQTJ01000038.1 GCA_009786345.1 Dehalococcoidia bacterium
ATTCCGGTATGGTTGATTCTGTTAAACGTGTAACTCTATTCAGTTTGTATGCCATTTCATCGGTAAATTCGCGACTTTGTCAACAGCTCCATTATTGCCCGGAGTTTTTTCGTTTTATGGCAGCATTGTCTGGAGAACTTTCAAAGAAAGGAGTTTTCAGGGATAGTCTATTGTCAGTGCGGCTTCTTGCAGCGCTTCTGCCAATGATGGATGCGGGTGCAGTGTGTATGCAATGTCGCGTGCTGTGGCTCCTAATTTAATAGCCAAAGCGCATTCTGAAATTAGGCTTACAGTACCACTGCCCACAATTTGCGCACCAAGCAGTTTACCGCTAATGTCTTCTACTATTAGTTTTACCATCCCGCGCCGCTCTCCGAGTATTGTGGCATAAGGATTGGATGCCATAGATGATCGCAGGATTTTCGTTTTAATCCCAAGTGAGGCGGCCGCATTTTCGTTAAGTCCTACACTTGCTACCTCTGGTGCTGTAAAAACACAGCGAGGTATGGCGGCATATTCCATTACTTCATTATGCCCGGTGGCATTGGCGGCAGCTACACGCCCTTGGGCGGCAGCCACATAAGCTAGCATGTTCATGCCGGTTACGTCACCTGCGGCATATATATGCGGGGCGCTGGTGCGCATATACGCATCTACTTTGACACCATATGTGTCGTAGCTAACTCCAGCAGATTCCAATCCCAAAAGTGATGTTTCTGGTTGTTGTCCTATGCATACGCAAATAGATTCTGCTTCAAGTTTGGTTTCAATGCCTGCTTGGCTAAAAGTTATCTTTACACTATTGATGCCGCATTCAATATTTTGCATTGTGGAGTTTGTGTATATTTGCATGCCGTTTCGCTTTAAGGCGAGTTCTAACACAGATGTTATTTCGGAGTCTTCATTTGGCAATATGTATGGTGCGATTTCAACAATGCTCACTTGGCTGCCTGCTCTGTGCATGATTGTTGCCATCTCCAGCCCAACTGCTCCGCCGCCTATAATAATCAGCTTGGAAGGTATGGCTTTAAGTTTTAGTAAATCATTTGAGTAAAGAATATGAGGGTTGTCTCCGTCGGGAACATTCAATTGCCGTGGCACAGACCCGCTGGCGATGATGATTTTATCTGCGCGCAGTCGCATAGATGTATTATCTGATGTTTGGATTTCAATATCGTATGGAGACTTAAAAGAAGCTTTTCCTGTTATGCGTTTTATTTGATGTTCTTCTAATAGTTGCGCCATGCTGTCATGCAAAATAGAGATGACCTCATCACGGCGTTCTTTTAGCTTATCTATGTCCAAGCTGCTTTCGTTACCAACTATGCCGAATCGAGCACTTTCTTTTAAGGAGCGTAAAATATTTAATGAGTGTAACAGTGTTTTGGTAGGAATGCAGCCGTGATTAAGGCATGTTCCACCTAAGCTTTCTTTTTCTATCAGCACTACGTGGGCTCCTAGTTTGGAAGCTTGTGTTGCGGCACCATATCCAGCTGGCCCTCCGCCAATGACTGCGATATCAAAAGTCACAGCGCTCATAAGATTCTATTTCAAAATCAGGTTAATGTAATTTGAGGCTGAAAGCATGCTATCTAGTTCGGCAAGTTTACTTGGCTTAACCAGCAGCATCCATCCTTGCCCATATGGGTCTTTGTTAATGATACCTGGTTTATCGGCTAGTTCGACATGGCTTTCCACGATTGTGCCGCTGATTGGGCTGATTAGGTCTGAGGCAATTTTAGATGATTCAAAAGAAACAATTGGTTCACCTTTACTTATTGTCTTACCGCTCTGAGGCAAATCTAAATAGACGATATGCTTTAGCTGCTCTTGGTAATAATAAGTCATACCAAGACGTATATTGCCGTCCGGTTCTTTTTTACACCAGACATGGTCTTCACTATAAAGAAGTTCTTTAGGATGCATGTTATTTCCTTGCTGAATACTAGGGTTGTTGCTTTTAAGATTGTGTATATTCAGTATAGTATAGGGGTTAATTGAGTAAGCAGTAGAGATTAAGCTGATACTCCAGTCGACTTTTAACCGACTGCAAAAGACGATCTACTTCTGCATGGATAACTGGATCAGGGGGCTCTTTAAGCTCTTGCTCAAATTGCGCAACTTCACTGCGGGTATACTCACAAACATCTTCAGGAGTCATACCCTTGTAAATTTCGGCATGCCACGCCCTGATTTTGTGGATATCTTCGACTGTGAATTCAGGGCTTATTTCAGGCATTGGTATATTATTTGTCGTTCAAACCTCCTATATCAGGCTGGAAGGAGCGCAGATAATAATGTATTTGTATCCTCCGGATGCCGCAATTATTCTTGTTCCTATTATTGTATCAGGATTTACCATATGGTGGAAATGCCAAGACATTTTAGCATTGACAGTGCTTTGTATTACGTAATAAACTTACAGCGGCTTAATCCACAGCCACAATTTAACCGGAGGTGAAAAAAATTGCCGGAAGAAGAAAAAGGCAAAGTTCTCGTTGTTTTCGACTACATTTATCATGCTATGCGAGCTAAACCTGTGCTTGAAGAAGCAGGTTTCCATGCGCGCGAAGTGGCTCCCCCGCCTGAATATCGCACTGGTTGTGATTTGGCGGTGGAAATAGATGCTACTGACGTGGATGCTGCGGAAAATGTACTTATTGAAAAAGGTGTGATGATACTGGATATTCTCTTTATGCCAACAGGCTCTGAGTTTGTGCCGGTATATCTCACCAAACTGATGAAAACCGTGGATTATGGTGGTTTTGTTATGGTGCGCTGCGGAAACATGAAAATCACATATCAAAAAGGTAGCGGCAAGATAGTTAATATTTCTGGCGGCGGTTGCCCAGATATTCCATACTTGGGCATGAAGCTCTATGGCACAGTTATTGGACAGGGACCGCAGCCGCGTGTTTTGGGTAAGACTATATGTGCCTATACGCTTGAGCACGCTTATGATAAAGCGCTGGAGATCTTCAAAAAAGAATCTGGTAAGAAAAGGAGATAAAAATGCTGTTGCTAGTGGGTACTATACCTATGGAAAATATGCCACTTACCTATGGGCCGGTGCGTTACCAGCCTGATAAACTGACTATTGGTGACTATACACTGGAAGGCCAGTATGTCACTTTAGGTACTGCAGCTATGATTTGTGCAGCTTCCACAACTTGTCAGGCTATTGGTGCTGCTGAACCTTATGCGTTGGTAGTGGGTGACACAGGCATGGGTGAAGGCACTATGAAACTGCTGAAGTTTCTTATTGACGAAATGCCCAAAATTTCCCCTGATGTTGTCACTCTTCACTATATTTTACCTACACGCGATCCTTTTATTAATTTCGTCAATACAGCGCATGCAATGGAAAAGAGGCCTTTCCTTATAGCTGATGCTGGCGCGCTACTCAATGCCAAGGCAGTGAAGCTGGCTAAGAAGTTTGACCTTTTCACTCCTGATCCTGGTGAGTTAAGTTTTCTGGCTGACCCTGAGGCTGCGCATCCGGCCTATGTACAGCACTTTATTTTTGATGTAGATCAGACGGAAGTGCCTAGATTGAGCAAAGAAGCTTATGCGAATGGCGATGCCCCGCGCTATATGATTGTGAAAGCGCCTATCGACCATGTGGTTGTTGAAAGTAAAGTGGTTGCA
>WQTJ01000039.1 GCA_009786345.1 Dehalococcoidia bacterium
TAGTGTATCCCGAAGCAAGCCCGTCATCTACAATAATTGTGGTTCTGCCTTTTACAATAGCAAGCGGGCGGTTGTTGCGGTATAGCAGCGAACGTTGACGGATGTCACTGCGCACTTTGCTTACTTGATAGTTAATCTGATGCTCATCCAGCTTAATTGCATTCAGCACTTCTTCGTTGAAGATAGTAGTGCCGTCATCGGCCACAGCTCCAAAGCCTCCGCTCGGAAGCAAAGGGATAGGCAATTTACGTGACACCACAATATCCATTTCGACATTCAGGGTAAGCGCTAATGCCGATGCCACAGGAACTCCGCCATTGGGAATCGCCAGCACAATAGCAGATGAATCCTCAAACTCTTTGAGTTTATCCGCCAGTTTCACACCGGCATCATAACGATTCTCAAATAAAGGCAAGCAAGATGGCATATGTAATGGCTTCTCCTGTTTAAGCTGTTCCCAAATTTGTTAATTTTTATTTTTGGATTTAGGCAGCGCACTCCGCCTAAATCCAAAAACTGATACAGCAAGCCCCAAAATCACAATACACAGTCCCAAAACTTCGCCATCAGGTAAGGGGTGGGGACTGCCTATGAGAAACAATAAAAATCCTATACCAGAAAGACTAATCGCAATTCCTAAAAGTATCAAATTCACTTCTGCATGCCTCCTAAGTAACAATTTCCAGTCTGTTCAAACCGGAAAATTTTATACCATGCGGGATTACAATCACACACTCGTATCCAGCCGCAAAGCTCCGTCTACTTCCCTGATGATATCCTTACCCATTTCTGCTAATTTAGCAATCGTGGCAGATGAGTAGTTGTCACTTTTAAGCCGCAAATATGTTTCCAAAGCTTGCGTTGGTGTAAGAGTTTCAACTGAAACATCACCTAATCTAGGCCTAGCTTCACGTATTATACTGCGTGAGATATCAAAATATGAAGCTTTAAGCTGTGACTGTACCACTTGGCGTAACCTTGGCTCATCCACGCGTCCAATACATTCCTGCGGTATAGTGAGTTCCAAGCGCACTATATTGCCGCTTATATCTCCAGCGGCTGCCTGCAGCCGCTTCAGAACACTCTCGGTAGGAGCAAGGTCATCCGCTGAAACAGTTGCCTTGATGCTGAAAAAACGCCGTCCGGGCACACTCTGGAATGTGAAAGTAGTATTGCGCTTTTGATCACGGCAGTCTATTTCAACTAAATAAAACCCTTTTTCATCGTTCTCATCGCCGAAATCAAGGCGTTCAAGAGATCCGCTATAAACAACCGGAGGATGTTCATTAAGCACTTGGTGCCTGTGTATATGCCCCAGTGCCACATAATCGAAAACACTGTGTGCTATTGAACTCACCAGCAGTGTGTGCTCATTGCCAATGCTCATACTGCTCTCTGAACTGGTGCGTGCACCCTGTACCCATGCGTGTGTTGCCAGCACAGATGGAATAGACGGATCAAGTTTCGCAGTCAAATCCCCTATTATGCTTGTGAGAATTTGTGACATCTTTTCATTGATTTGGTTGAAATCCAGCCCGCGCATATCCTCGCGTACCGCCACAGCAGAGCGTCTGAGCCAAGGCAGAGCTATAACCTGTATGTCACCTGATGGAGTAGGAATGCGGCACAGCTGTGGTTTAAGAGCCACTTGCACACCTGGAATACCCAGCGTATCAAATATCTCAGTAGTAGTAGCCCGTTCTGCAGCATTGGGCATGTCGTGGTTCCCTGCCAGTAAAAGCACCGCTACCCTGTTATCGGATAAACGCTTAATGCGCTTGGCAAATTCGCGTTGCTGCGTTTGTGAAGGAGAGCGGCTCTTGTAAGCATCGCCACAAAATAGCACAAGGTCAACTTTCTCCTGCGCAGCGAAATCAACCATTTTATCAAATGAAGCTAAAAAATCATTCAGCCGTGAGGATATTCCGCTTTCGGAATTAATGCTCCCATATGCCTCTACACCCAAGTGAAGGTCGGCAAAATGAACAATCTTCATCTATCCGTTCCTGCTGAATAGACTTTAGATAGCAAGCTTAGCGGCCAAAGCTGCTTTAAGGTTAGCGATAGGAATTCGCTCTTGCTGCATACTGTCGCGCTCACGAATGGTAACAGCCTGATCTTCCAAGGACTGAAAATCAACTGTAACACAATAAGGCGTGCCGGTTTCATCCTGGCGGCGGTAGCGGCGCCCTATGCTTTGGGAATCATCATATGTAGTTGCCCAAGTTTGCCTCAGGTCACTATAGATCTGCTGTGCCAGCGGTGAGAGCGTTTCCTTCTTGGAAAGCGGCAATACTGCCACTTTGATGGGGGCAATAATCGGGTGAAGACGCAACACAACACGGATTTCGTCTTTATCCTGCTCTTCATCATAAGCATCCGCCAGAAAAGCCAGCATAGAGCGGTCCACACCGGCAGACGGCTCAATAACACAAGGAACTGTCGTTTCTTTTGAATCCTCATCAAAGTAAGATAAACCCTTTCCCGAGAATTTGGCATGCTGCTTTAGGTCAAAATCGCCTCTGTTGGCAATGCCTTCCAACTCCCCCCAATTCCAAGGGAAGCGATACTCCACGTCTGTACAGCAGCGGGCATAATGTGCCAAATCTTCTTTTGGATGAGGGCGCAAGCGCAGATTCTCAGACTTAATACCCAGTTTTTTATACCATTCCAAGCGGGCATTTACCCAGTAGTCAAACCATTCCATGTCTGTACCGGGCTTTACAAAAAACTCCAGTTCCATCTGCTCAAACTCACGCGAGCGGAAAATTAAGTTGCCCGTGGTGATCTCATTGCGAAAACTCTTGCCTTGCTGTGCGATACCCAGCGGCAGCTTCTTGCGGGTAGAAGTTAACACATTCTCAAAGTTAACAAATATTCCCTGCGCTGTCTCAGGGCGCATATAAACAACAGCCGCAGCATCTTCCACCGGCCCCATAAAAGTCTTGAACATAAGGTTGAACTGGCGCGGTTCGGAAAGAGTGCTCCCACACACAGTGCATTTTTGCTCTTTCAGCTCATCAGCACGGAAACGCAAGTTGCATTTCTTGCACTCTACAAGCGGGTCTGAAAAGCCTGAAAGATGTCCAGATGCCTCCCATACACGCGGGTGCATAAGAATAGACGTGTCTATACCAACCACATCATCGCGGCTTTGCACAATAGTATGCCACCAGGCATTTTTGATGTTGCGTTTCATATCAACACCCAGCGGGCCATAGTCCCAGCAAGACGACAATCCGCCATAGATTTCGCTGGATGGGAATATGAAACCGCGTCGTTTACATAACGAAACAAGTTTTTCCATTTTATTCAATTGCTCAGCCAATTATTACGCTCCTTATTGCTTGCTGACCACCGCACGCGCTCGTGATAACAGTAAAATAAAAGCCACAAATATTATGGCACTGCCAATTATAATAGCAGCGATTGTGAAATAAGTTGCCGGAATGAAATGGCGCTGCCATACATTGTAAATAAACGAATCCAGCATCAGATAAGCAACAATAATTTGAGGCAATAAAATCATGTTGCTCATGATAGTGATTAAGCCATCCAGCTTAAACTGAGGTGCACTGGTTTTGAACGCGCCATGCCCCATTCTGATTATGATTGTTGCTGTGCCCCAAGCAATAAGAGCACCAATAATTTGCATGGCAGCCATAATAATGACAAATCCAGCCGCATTCATGCTAT
>WQTJ01000040.1 GCA_009786345.1 Dehalococcoidia bacterium
CCGCTGTATTTTTCAGAAAGTTTGGTAAGGATAGGTTCTACCATACGGCAAGGGCCGCACCATGGAGCCCACATATCAATGAGGACTGGCAGACTTGATTTTATAACTTCATTCTCGAAGGTGGCATCTGTAACATCAATTAACATGGTATTCTCCACAAGTTCAAATCACTGTTTATGGTATAGGTTTGCATTTGAAGTGTCAACGTGGTGTTACATAAATGTTAGTTGGGATGGCTTATACGAAACACGGCCAAACCAACGTTTAGCTACAACTGATTTTTATCAGGCTTCCAGCCATGAATGGGAATAAAGCGCTTCGCCGTTCAATACTCTGACTGTTTTAACGTATTTGCTCTCTTCTTCGCTAAGCGATTTTACGTCTATATCTTCGCCGTCTAGCACCTTATGGATTAGCTTTACCAAATCTGCTTTTTCCCCACTGTTGATGTGCTGTAATTCTGTATCTAGCGCATCTGCTATAACAGAGTAAATCCCGGCACGTTCCAGCATTACCATGAATACACGGTTGAGGTAAGGTCTTAACGGAGTTGGAGTGCCGTTTGAAACATTGGATAATCCTACGGTTGATTTACATCCCGGTGCAATTTCCGGCAGCATCTGAAGAAATTCCAAACAGCTTTTTATTTTAGCTATATCGCCTGATACCGGTGTGGCTACAGGGTCAATCCATATATCCTCATTTGGCACGCCTGCCACATTGGCTTTGTAAACTAAATCTACGGCAAGCATACATTTTTCATTGACATCACGCGGCATACCGTCAGCACTCCAAAGCAGGCCGATCATTTCTGCTTTATTGCGAGTAACCAGCGGTAATATATGCTCTAATCGTTCAGGTTGCAAAGAAACTGAGTTGACCAGTGCGCGTTTTTTGCATAGTTTCAACCCAGCTTCAATAGCATCAGGGTTGGTGGTGTCCAGTGACAGTGGCAGATCACTTACCTGCTGCACTGTTTCCACTAGCCACGGCATCATTTCTGCTCCAGTCTTTTTGGCTGGGCCGATGTTGAGGTCTATGTAGTCCATGCCTCCTTGCTGTGCGGCTATTGCCATTTTTTGTATTAGCTGTGATTGGCGCTCTTTCATAGCAAGACCGAGCGCCTGGGACATAATATTTATGTTCTCAGCAATTAAAATCATGTGTCTTCTCTGAAATCAGGCGTGCCAGTTTTTGAGGAAAGCTGGTATGTGCGCTCCTTCGCGAGGCCCAACTAGTATCTCCCAGCCTGGCAGTTCTTCTTCCAACCCACCACTCTCGGATGCTATGTAGCCTGGTATTATAAGCTTGCGGTGTTTAATTTTATTTGCGATGCCGCATTTTTTTATCATGGCGGCGATGTTATCAGCTCCGAATTTACCGGCGGCCCAAGCTGTCATAACGGAAAGACCTTCAGTGTCTTTTACCAGCAGATAACTTGGCACTCGCGAGTTTTCTATCTCGCTTGAAACGATGAAATATGTGAGCGAAAAGTTGGCAGTAATCAATACAGGTGAATTTTCATCAGGGTTGCCGATGTCGTAAATATCTTCAGCTGTCGCCAAAGGGCGCTGCGGGTCGGAATATAGGTTCAGCCTAAGTACCAACAATGGGTAGAGTGTCTCGCCTTGAAAATCCGACAGAATGATTATCCCTCCGTATTTGGCAATGAATGTAGCGGCTACAAGAGCCTCTTTCATAGGGTTTTCTGCCATGGCATAAGCTGGGATGATACTGGGGAATCCAAGCGGGCGGAACTTTTGGTTTAATGCTAATCTGCGCAACATTACTTGGTCATGCAATGCTTGCTTTGTACTGCGTGCTCCGGAATCGAGTACAATATCTTTGATTCCAAATTGACCAAGCTTTTCGCTGAGTGCTGCTAAAGTTTGCAATCCATCAGCTCTGGCAACCAGCGGGCAATTATACTCCTTAGATAGTTCTGCCATTTGTTCTGCGTTATCTTCTGTTGCAGCATATAACAATGGCTTGCGATCTGCACAAATTTTCAGAGCAGATGACATAATCTTCGTATTGTCTGTCATCAGTATAATGCCAGCAGCGCTTTCTTTTTGCACTCGCTCTGCTAGTGCTGTGAAAACCCCGCTGTCTTGAGAATCGCACTTCAGCGCTATAAGTTCCGGGCGCAACTTGAATCCTATGCGCATGTAGCTTAGTTCCTGAAAGCGCTTAAGCCTTTCTTCTACCTCATTGTTTGTCATGAGATCTGATATAAGTAGTGCCAACCCGGGTGGGTTTTCAAAGCGTTTTTCGTGGCGGAACATCACGGTTTCCCCGCCGATTTTAAGTGTGCGTTCACCTGCCCCGATTGTTAGCGGGCGGATGGGTGGTGTGGAGGCAGCTTCTAGTTTAGCTTTAGCTTCCTCTGATACTAAAGGGCATACGGATAACTCTGCCTTACCAGTGGCTAAACTCATAGCGAAAGCTAGGCATGTTGGTACTCCGCACTTACCGCAATTGGTTTTTGGGAGCAGCTTGAAAATTTCAATTCCTGATAAAGCCATGTATTTATCCGCTGTTTTTAATAACTATTCAAAAATTGGAAAGGGTATTTTACCTTATTTTACACGATTGATTCCATTGTTAGTGCTGGGTGGCACTTTTCGGTCAGGAAAGGCAGGATCCCTTCCTCTGTAATGCCAATGCTTTCATCGGCTATGCGTTCTAGCAAATCCGGTATGCCTATTTCAGCTGCGCGGGCATTGAACCTGTCACGCACCTCATCTTTTAACATTTTTGGCATCCATACCAGTCGTTTGATACCGCTTTCGGCTGATAAAAATTTACGCTGTGCTATGTTGTATTTACTATGGCCTATAAATCCGGGCGTGCTACTACCTCCGCCTATGGTGCTGGCAAGTGTAGTAAATTTCATGCCGGACGGAGTCATTCCTGTAAATTCACGATTAACCGTCATAACCCCATTACACATGGGCAATATAGCCGCGATGCACTCCATGCAGCCGCAGGCGGTTGCCGGATCCACGATGATACTGTATGAGTTAAATGTCGGAGTTTTTCCTCGAGATGCCTTCAGAACAAAGTCGTTAACCCCTTGCCATTGTCCCGTGCGCGGATCTAGTAGCGCACCTTTCTTTACAGGCTGGTTAGGACCGTTGGGGTTTATTTCATAAGATGCCTTACAGTCCATCCAGTTGTATGAACCGCATAATCCTGCACGTTCCGGCGAAATGATGCATACGTGACTGGGGGCAAATGATTGACACAGTGTGCAGGAATAATAGGTGTCTGTGGTTTCATCGGTCATGCCGTCTATTCTGGGGTCTCTTATGGCGTAGACAGCGCGTGCTTGTGTCATTATATGCTGCACATCCTCAACGTTGGTATAAATCTTGACTTGCAGCTTATCTACGATACGCTCGAAATCTTGGTGCAGTTTGGCATGCAAGATGACACCTATGTGGCGCAGCAGAAAACCTTTTTCTACTGCTTTCTTCCCTACTCTCAGCCAACCTATATCTCGCTGTCCTAGATGCATTACTCCTTGTGCGTAATTTATCAGGTGGTGTATCTGACGTTCCAAAATGGGTTCGTAATCTTCCTGCATTTGCCGTCCTGCCACTTCCACTACGATGGCCATGGGCAATTTAGCACCCGCCGGCATGTCTGAAATCTCAGGTCCAATTACCTCAATTTTGCCGTCTTCTACTTCACTTATTTGTTTGGAGGT
>WQTJ01000041.1 GCA_009786345.1 Dehalococcoidia bacterium
ATAGGATATGTGCCGGGTTTGGCGGTATTGCTTAATTTAAACTGCACCGGAATGGTAAAAACAGGATTATATCCGACGTCTCTCCGTGCGTTATAGGAGTACGCTTGGAAGGAATAGTAGTTATACTGGGAATCGCGGTTCTCAAGCGTTACCTGTACCGCGAATGTACTGCTGCTTGCTAGGTCCGTACCGGTAAGCATCGTCGTGGCGCCGGGACTGGCTCCTTCCAGCCCATTGACCTCCATAAATACGGGAACCCGTATCATTACCTTTGGGTTGTACCAAATACCAGCACTGCTCGAAGTAAATAAACCATTGTTATAACCAATAATGGTATAGTCCACCAAGTCACCCGGAAGCCGTCCGGTAGCGCTGGCGCTGGTCATGGATGCCATAGCATAAGGCGCACTGGTATAGTAAATATTATAGGCATTTCCGTTGGCACTGGTCGGCGTACTGGCTTCGGTATTGTAGTACATCCTATTGCTCAGGCTAACAGCTGTATAAGCCGGCATGGCTGTACCATCAGGCCAAACGCCACCAGCCCAAGCTCTTGCCGTGTACTGCAAGCTGATACCATTCATGCTGGGCCATAGGCCCTCTGATGCAGGTAATCCATCAGTGCCCATTGGAATAACTATAATCTTGTTTATGTACTCTGTTGGCGAAAGTGTTGGCAGCGTAAGAGTCCAGTTTTGTACTGTTCCTGTTGCGGTAGGCTGCCGTACAGTCGGGTCTGAATAAGTTCGCGTCGAATCATCGCTTGTAATAGCTGTGCCATGTGTATCAATGATTTCATACGCTAATCTGTAGCTTGACCATGCTGGTAAAGTCTCATCTCTAAGGGCAGTTAGCGTCACGCTGTCAAAATTAACCTTGGCCGAGCCTGCTGTATTTTGATACAACTCAAAACGTACGCCTGTAATAGGCCCGCTACCGGTGTTTTTGGTGGAGGAATTTACGTATGAAGAATACCCAATGGAGCGGACAGATACACTGGCTCCAACTCCGCCTAAGTCACACACAGGTACTGTAGTTCCGCCTGTTGAGTGGTATCCTGTGTAAACCAAGGCCCACACAGGCTGAAGAACCTTAGTATAAGCTGCCTGATTAAAGTTTGTTTTGACTTCCCCATTTATATGCTTGTAGTCAGAACCAAAGCGGATGTAAATTGTCGTCCCGTCAGTTATGGCCGTGGGGGGGGTGACTAAGCAATCAGTCTGCTGGAAAGTACTCCACGCTACACCTTGATATTTCCAATAATTCCAATCAGCATGCGAGGTGTCACTGGGGCTTGGGTTAAGTATGCGGAAATACCTAGTATAACCAATGTCGACGCCGTTTGTTCCGTTGCCAACGATGATGCCATCTTTGTAATAATTCGTTACGACAGAGCCAACTGTACTCCCCGTCGGAACTTCAATATAGGCCGTGTTTATATATACAGGATCCATTCCCACTCTGTACTGATATTGATACCGCAACTGATTACGAAGCGTAATTCCCCCGCCATAGTAAGTCGTAGTATTGGGGTTCAGTCTTGAAAGGTTATTGGTAATCGCATTATCTGCACCGCTGGTTACATGCTTGGCGGCGGGAGTTACAATCGTACTGCTGTCAATTTTGCCGATGGGAGCGACGGCCCATAACTCTGTCCCGCCAGGGATTTTGCCGACCCAGTTCATATTGAAATCAAATCTTAAAGGAATATTGACTTTACCAGCTAAAAAGCCGCTGTCAGTACTGTTCTTAATAGTAAGTGTTAACACGCCGCCGCTGATGCTGTAGCTGTCAATAAGAGTATTGGATGTTGAGGCAATCCATGCGGTTAATGCTGCAGTTTTGAAATCAAAGAAAGGCTCCAGCGTCCCGACTCCATCTATGCCCGATGTAAACGATGGGTGCGTGCTAAGCGTGGGCGTAAAACTTAACGGCAACTCAATTGTGCCACCGGTGGTGTAACTTTCAGAAACTGTCACGCTTAGCGTGACAATAAGTTCAGGGGGATTAGTCAGAGCGGTTTCGTCTACCCAAGTCTGGTAGCTTTCCTGAGATATACTGATGGTAATATCGGTGATTTTATCATCTGCTCTTAATAATGTGCTTGTGAGCAAGCCAGTACATATAGTTGCACAAAGTAGCGTAAGTAGAACAGGCGCACGAAAGATGCTCTTGCGTATACGTGCCCAACGACCTAGCCCTTTGCTCGGTAGTGCGTTTTGCTTTTTCATGATTTCTCCTATTGGGAATACTGAAGCAGTGCGTGTCTGTGAATTATGTTGGTGGTCTCTGCTTCGTCAAGTAAGATTATACATATATTTTGCTTTTGTGCAAGTTAGAACTGTCAACACAGATTCGAAACTATGGTTTTTTGCCAATAGGATATGTAGGTTTATGGAAGACAGTAATGTAGTACACATAACCTGTAAAAACGAGTCAATTACCGCAATGAAGCCAGTCAAACCCTGGTTTTCAGTTTTGCATAAGGGGTTTGATAGTTAAAGCCGATAAGCATAGCTTGCTTTGTGTTGCATGCGTTCTCATCGGCGTTTTTTACAAAACCCCTCGCCAATAATACACAAAAGCACATCGTTTTAGGCATACTCTGAAAATGCGTCAAATGGTATGGTTGGCTGTATTACTGGCTTATGCAGGAACAATGCAAATAGATAACTACCTACTTGTCTAATATGCAACGCCCTGAGCCATCATGGCTTCTGCAACCTTGAGGAAGCCTGCGATGTTTGCTCCTATGACGAGGTTGCCTTCTGCACCGTATTCTTTGGCAGCTTTAGATGCGTTTTTATAGATGTTAATCATGATATCTTTCAGCTTTGCATCAACTTCTTCAAATGTCCATGAAAGTCTTGCAGAGTTTTGCGCCATTTCGAGTGCCGATGTGGCGACTCCGCCTGCGTTTGCAGCTTTAGCAGGGCCGAATAAAATTCCGTTGTTGATGAATATTTCTATTGCTTCTGGGGTGGATGGCATATTTGCGCCTTCGCTTACAGCAATCACGCCGTTTTTAACAAGTGCTTCAGCGGATGCTTTATCAAGTTCATTCTGTGTAGCGCATGGCAAAGCTATATCGCATTTTATAGTCCAAATGTCTTTGCAGCCTTCCACATAGGTTGATCCTGCTACGCGTTTTGCATATTCAGATATGCGCAGCCTTTCAACCAGTTTTATTTGTTTTACTACATCAATATTGATGCCGTTGTTGTCGACGATGTATCCGCATGAGTCTGAAAGCGCAATAACTTTTGCGCCGAATTGAGTAGCCTTGACGGCGGCGTTTATGGCAACATTTCCTGAGCCTGATATTACAACGATTTTTCCTTTAAAGCTGTTACCTTTATCACTGAGCATCTTTTCCGTAAAGTAACAGAGCCCGTAACCGGTTGCTTCGGTTCTTGCAAGAGATCCGCCGTATGACAGCCCTTTGCCTGTTAACACGCCGGTGAATTCATTTTGCAGCCGCTTGTATTGACCATACATATAACCGATTTCGCGCGCACCTACACCGATATCTCCTGCCGGAACATCGGTATCGGGGCCGATATGTTTTGCAAGCTCAGTCATAAAACTTTGGCAAAAGCGCATTATTTCCAAATCGCTTTTGCCTTTGGGATCAAAATCTGATCCGCCTTTGCCGCCGCCGATGGGCAAACTTGTGAGAGAATTTTTGAATGTCTGCTCAAATCCCAAGAACTTCAGGATGGATGCATTAACTGACGGGTGGAATCTTAGCCCACCTTTATAGGG
>WQTJ01000042.1 GCA_009786345.1 Dehalococcoidia bacterium
ACTCTCGTTCGCGTTGAATCGTTTTCATACGGGCAATATCACGCCTGGTTTGCGGAATCTCTCGGTGATTCTTTATCTGCTTGGTAGCAGCCTTAAACCGTAAATCCAGCATCGCACGATGCGCCTCATTCAATTTTTTCTCCATCCCCTCATCGCTAAGGAGACGCACTTCCTCAGTCTTCATTAGCAACCTGCTCCTTTCCCTTGCCACCACCAACTACCTCACGAGCAATAAAACGTGTGTCGAAAGGTAATTTGTAGGAAGCCAAGCGCATGGCCTCTTTAGCTAAATCATGATCTACGCCGCCAAGTTCAAACAAGATGCGGCCTGGCTTGATGACAGCTACCCAATGGTCAGGAGCCCCTTTGCCACCTCCCATACGAGTTTCCGCCGGTTTCGAAGTAACAGGCTTGTCAGGGAAGATGCGAATCCACACTTTTCCGCCACGGCGTACACTACGTACAATAGCACGGCGCGCTGATTCAATCTGGCGTGCAGTCATCCAAGCCGGACTCGTAGCTTGCAGAGCGTACTCTCCAAAAGCGATGGTTGCCCCAGCATGAGCCTCACCAGTGCGGCGTCCCTTATGCGTTTTCCTAAATTTAACACGTTTCGGTTGTAACATCTAGTTTCCTCTAACACCACAGAGTTAAAAACTCTGCCATTATTCCTTTTTACTCTTAGGCTTAGTTTCTTTCAATATTTCCGCCTGAACCTTGGCAACCTTAGTTCCCTTATCTGCTTCAGCCTTAGGCTTGGCAGTCTTAGCTCTCACCGGTTTCTCATCAGCTTTTTCTTCCGCCTTAACCTGTGCAGCTTCGACTTTCTTGGCACGCGGCTTGACTACTTTCTTATCCTCAGCTGCCTTTACTTCATCAACCACCTTGGTTTCAGCTGTGCTTTCGGTTTTTCTGCGGGTACGCGGTTTTTTAACTTCGGGCTTAGCATTATCAACCGTATCTTTTGCAGGAGTTTCCGTCATACCGGAAACCGCCTCTGCCATCGCCGCATCCTTAGCAGCACGGCCTGTTGTCACAGCCGTATCAGCAGCTTCCTCTACCGGCGCAACAGCAGGGAATATATCCCCACGATAAATCCACACTTTAACACCAATGCGACCAAGAGTGGTATGCGCCTCTGCAAAGCCATAATCCACATCGGCTCTGAGCGTCTGCAAAGGAACACGCCCCTGATGCATCAGCTGGCGGCGTGCAATTTCCACACCACCCAAACGTCCGGCACACAGAATTCTCATTCCCTTAGCACCAGACTGCATAGTGCGGAATATAGCCTGCTTCATAGCACGGCGATAAGCCACACGACGCTCCATCTGCTCGGCAACAGAGCGGGCCACCAAGAAAGCATCCAGTTCTGGCTGGCGGATTTCACGGATATCAAGCTGTACTTTCTTGCCATTCAGTACATTCTCCAAATATTGTCGCATTTCCTCAACGCGCTGTCCGCCGCGGCCAATAACTATGCCGGGGCGCGAAGTATGTACAGTAACCGACACTTTATTAGCCTGGCGCTCAATATCTATATGCGCAATGCCAGCATCGCTGTATTTGGTCTGCACGGCCTTGCGCAGCTTGACATCTTCCAAGATGAATTCAGCATAATGCTTGTCGTCATACCATTTGGATTGCCATTCACGTATGACGCCAATACGGAACCCCATTGGATGAACTTTACGTCCCATTAACCCTCCTGCTCCGCCACAACAACAGTGATATGGCTGGAACGTTTCATAACATGATCAGCACGGCCCCGTGCCCTAGGCATAAAGCGCTTCAACGTAGGCGCATCGTCGGCAAAAATCTTAACTATTTTCAAATCTGACGGCATCAAGCGGAAATTATTCTCAGCATCAGCCGCTGCCGTCTTGACAACCCCAGCCACAACCTTGGCCGACGGCGAGGTAGAGAACTTCAAAAGAGTAAGCGCCTCCTCTACCTGTTTGCCGCGCACCATATCAAGCAGCAACCTGACCTTGCGTGCTGAAATTCCTGTATTTTTTACTGTTGATTTAACTTCCATGACCTAATCCTTAACGCACCTGTGTCGTTTTATCTGCCTTAGCAGCATGACCACGGAAAGTGCGCGTAGCGGCAAACTCGCCCAGTTTGTGGCCCACCATATTCTCAGTTATAAAAATCGGCACATGTCTCCGGCCATCATAAACGCCTACGTTCAAACCAACCATTTCAGGCAGAATAGTTGACCAGCGCGCCCAAGTTTTGATGATTACCTTCTTTCCAGAGCGGTTAACATCTTCTACCTTCTTCATAAGATTGGCATCTATAGCCGGGCCTTTTTTAATTGACCTTGACATTTATTTACCTCGCCGCTTTACGATTAATTTATCCGAATGTTTCGGCTTACGTGTCTTATAACCAAGTGCCGGCTTACCCCAAGGAGTCTTCGGGCCAGGCATACCCACAGGTGAACGACCTTCGCCGCCACCATGTGGATGGTCTCGGGGAGACATAACTGTACCGCGCACCGCCGGACGCCAACCTTTAAGACGTCTGCGCCCGGCCTTGCCCAGTTTGACATTGGCATGCTCTACATTGCCAACTTGTCCCACCGTAGCATGGCATTCAGCGCGTACACGGCGCATCTCGCCAGAGGGCAAGCGCAACAAAACATAATCGCCTTCTTTAGCCATCAGCTGTGCCACAGCGCCAGCGCTGCGCACCAGCTTAGCACCGCGACCGGGCTCAGTCTCAATGTTGTGTACCAATGTACCAGTAGGCATATTCTTTAAAGGCATTGTATTGCCGGGCTTGATATCGGCATCATCAGCCATCTTAACAACATCATTAACCCCTACGCCATCAGGTGCAACAATATAGCGCTTGTCACCATCAGCATAATATATCAGCGCAAGATTTGCAGAACGTCCAGGATCATACTCAATAGCTGCCACACGGCCAGGAACACCAGCCTTATCGCGCTTGAAATCCACAACGCGCAACATGCGCTTGACGCCTGCACCGCGATGACGAACAGTCACTCTGCCCTGAGCATTGCGCCCTGCACGCTGCTTCAAAGGCAATATAAGTGCTTTCTCCGGGGCTTTCTTGGTAATTTCCTCGTAAGTCAGCCCTGTCATATTGCGGCGGCCAGGCGAAGTTGGGCGGTAAAATCTAATCCCCATGTCCTATATTACTCCTTAAACGCCTTCAACCAGCTCAATTTTATCGCCAGCTTTGAGCGTCACAATAGCCTTCTTTTTAGAAGGCGTAACTGTAGTGCCGCGACCAACACGTTTCAACTGGCCTTTAACTATCATCACATTGACACTAGTAACTGTAACCTTGAATGCCTTCTCAACCGCCTCTTTTACCTGAGTCTTGTTGGCAGTCTTAGCTATCTCAAAAACATATTTGCCACTAGACTGTAATGCCGTACTCTTCTCAGTAATGACGGGTTTACGCAACACGTCATAAACCTGTATAGCTTTCATTTAAGCAGCACCTCCCCACAACTCTTCAATCTGTCTCAGCGCAGCCTCAGTCATAAGCAATTTATCATAAGTTAACATATCAGCCACATTGAGCTGTCGCGCAGGCATCGTTTTGATATTCTGCAAATTGCTTGAGCTCTTGACTACGATCTCATCCATCTCAGACAAAGCAACTATAGCCTTGCCTTCTATGCCCAGAGATTTCATCACTTTGACCATATCACTAGTCTTGGGAGCATCAAATTTCAACTCATCCAGCACCATCAACTCCTGCTCGGAAACCTTAGAAGAAAGCACACTTTTGATGGC
>WQTJ01000043.1 GCA_009786345.1 Dehalococcoidia bacterium
CGGGGCACTGGCTCCATCGGGTGATTTGAACTTAAAGCCGTTCCATGAACCGGGATTATGGCTGGCGGTGATGACTATGCCGCCTCCGGTTTGCAGTTTTGCTGCAGAGTAACTAACTACCGGTGTTGGCACGGCATTGTCGCTTAGATAGACCTTGATGCCGTTGCCAGCCAGAACTTCAGCGGATGCGTTGGCAAAATCGGCTGATGCGAAACGTGTGTCAAAGCCGATAACGATGCCGTGACGCGATAATCCTGTATCATGCAAGTAATCAGCTACTGCTTGGGCGCATATGCGTACGTTTCCGAAAGTGAATTCATCAGCTATAATGGCGCGCCAGCCGTCTGTGCCAAATTTTATAGTGTTATTAGCCATGCTGTTCCTTTCGGGCGCTGTTAGTAGTATTTTATATAATAGTTTTTGTACTGTAGCTTAGTTTTTGAGCGGAATTGGCTGGTGTTTTAATTACTAAATCCCTCTTTACGCAATATCTCAGCTTTGTCAGTTTTCTCCCAAGGCAATTCCACGTCGGTGCGCCCGAAATGCCCGTAGGATGCTGTTTGGCGATATATGGGGCGGCACAAATCAAATGTGCGGATGATAGCAGACGGACGCAGGTCAAAATGCTTTTGCACCAGCTCATCCAGCTTTTCGGCGCATACTTTTTCCGTGCCGAATGTTTCAAGCGATACTGACAGCGGATGAGCAACACCGATTACGTAGGATATTTGTATTTCTATTCTGTCAGTCAGCCCTGCAGCTACCATGTTTTTGGCGATGTAGCGTGCCATATACGCCGCTGAGCGGTCTACTTTAGTGGGGTCTTTGCCTGAGAACGCACCGCCGCCGTGACGGGCCATGCCGCCGTATGTATCTACCAGTAGCTTGCGTCCGGTGAATCCTGTATCGGAAACAGGCCCGCCCAGCTCAAAGACGCCGGTAGCGTTAACAAAGTACTTGGTATTTTTATCCAGCAGTTCCGGAGGGATGATGCGGTGCACAACGTGTTTTAAAACATCGCGTTTTATTTGTTCTTGGCTAATTCCGCCGTCATGCTGCGCACCAATAACCACGCTGTCAATGCGCTTAATTTTACCGCCGCTGTATTCTACGGTTACCTGGCTTTTGCCATCTGGTCTTAAGTATGGGATTGTGCCGTCTTTGCGCACTTGGGACAAGCGTTGTGTAAGCTTGTGTGCGGTGGAAATTGGCATGGGCATAAGCTCTGGTGTTTCGTTGCAGGCAAAGCCTACCATCATGCCTTGATCACCGGCACCTAGTGTGTCTAGCGAGTCCTTGGAGCCGGCTTTAGTTTCTGTTGATGAATTCACGCCTTGGGCGATATTGGGCGATTGTTTGTTGATGGATGTCATCACGCCGCAAGTGCGGTATTCAAAGCCGTATTCCGGTTTGGTGTAGCCGATGTCTTGGATAACTTTGCGCACTATGTCCGGAATGTCAGAATAAGCTGTGGTAGTGATTTCTCCCAGTACGAATACCAAACCGTTGGTAACGGCTGTTTCGCAGGCGACGTGTGCCTGTGGGTCATGTTTTAGTATATCATCCAGTACGGCATCCGATATTTGATCGCAGATTTTATCCGGATGCCCTTCTGTGACTGATTCCGATGCGAAAAAATACTTTGGTGCGTCGCAAAATCGCTGAGCCATGCTTTATACTCCTTAAGTTCCTTCTTCCCAGCTTGCTAGGTATTGCTCCTGTTCAGGTGTGAGGGTATCAATATCAATACCCATGGTTGCCAGCTTAAGACGTGCTACGTCTTTGTCTATTTCAGCCGGTACGGCGAATACTTTAGTTGCGAGTGTGCCTCTGTTTTTTACAAGATATTCCAAGCATAGCGCTTGGTTGGCGAAGCTCATATCCATGACGCTTGCCGGATGCCCTTCGGCTGCGGCTAAGTTTATGAGGCGGCCTTCTCCCAACAGGTACACTCTGCGCCCGTTCTGCAGAGTGTATTCATCTACGAATTGCCGAACGCACCTCTTACTGCTGGAGAATCGTTCCAGTGACGGGATGTCTATTTCCACGTTGAAATGCCCGCTATTGGCCAGTATGGCCCCGTCTTTTAGTAGCGGTATAACATCTTGGCTGATTACGTGTTTATCGCCTGTGACTGTTATGAAGATATCGCCTATAGATGCGGCTTGTAACATTGGCATTACGCGACATCTGTCCATGGCTGCTTCCAGTGCTTTGATGGGGTCAACTTCAGTGACGATGACATGTGCCCCCATACCTTTGGCGCGTAGCGCCAAACCTTTGCCGCACCATCCGTAACCTGCTACCACCAGTGTTTTACCTGCCAGCAGAACATTAGTAGCACGTATGACGCCGTCAAGCGTGCTTTGCCCTGTGCCGTAGCGGTTGTCGAACAAATATTTGGTCTGGGCATCATTTACAGCAATAATGGGGTATGTGAGCTTACCTGCATGTTCCATGCTGCGCAGTCGTACTACCCCGGTAGTCGTTTCTTCTGTGCCGCCCAAGACGTCTTTAAGTAGCTTACTGCGTTTGGTATGCAGAGTGGTTACCAAATCGGCGCCGTCATCAACTGTAAGCTGCGGACGGTGATTTAGTGCGGTGGTAATATGCCTGTAATAAGTGCCGTCATCTTCCCCTTTGATGGCGTTGGTTGGTATGCCGCAGTCAACGAGTGCTGCTGCCACATCATCTTGAGTAGAGAGAGGGTTGGAAGCGCACAGCACCAAGTCTGCGCCTCCTGCTTGTAACGTCAGCGCCAAGTTGGCAGTTTCGGTTGTGACGTGCAGACAGGCTGAAATGCGCATACCGGCTAGCGATTTTTCTTTTATAAACCGTTCTTTTATCTGAGCCAGCACTGGCATTTCACGAGCGGCCCATTCAATGCGCAGACGACCTTCATGGGCTAAAGAGGGTGATTTAATATCGTATTCAGCACTCATGCTAATTTAGCCTTGTATTCACAATATTTTAATAACCATGGCACTAAAATGGCATTAGACAGTCAAATTTGATGATTCTCCGTGCCTAAAACCCATAGTCATTATATCCTATTGCTGGATGCCTTGCACACTTTTCGGCGCACAATAGTTTATTCTGTTCAATACTTGCCTAGTATTTTGTTCTAGTGGCAGCGAGGTATCAAGAGCTATATACTCACACTGGTTATAACTTATTGGCTCAAACCACTCAAGCTGTTTTTGATAGACTTCCCAGCGCCCATCAGATGATGTTGTTTGCGATAACCGTTGCTGCAAGCGCTCTTGTGTAAGTTGAGCACTTAGGTGGCATTCAACCAGTAGCATGTCGGCACCTTTTTGCTGCGCGAGTTCATACGCTTTTTTACGCTCTGAATGTTTGAGGAATGCGGCATCCAGAACTACGGAAACCTTGCCGTCAAGTGCCTCGCCTGCTTGCTCCAAGATGGCATCATAAGTTTTGCGGTGGAAATCTGGCGAGTACAACCCTGTGGCTATCTCATCAAAGTGATGTTCTGTTTCCGGAATTCCAGCCAGACGCTTGCGTGTCACATCTGATGATATATGCATGGCACCGCAGCGTCCGGCAAGTGCTGCGGACAACGTGGTTTTACCGCTACCAGTCAGGCCGACCATGACTATCAGGATGGGGCGCTTGCGGGTGTATGCTAGCGCCAGGTCAAAATAACTTTGTGCAGTTTCCAAAGCACACTGTTTGTCAGTTGCATTTAATAAGGGGTCATCCAGTTTAAAGCAGGCTACTTTACCGCGCACATAGGCACGATAACATTTGTAAAAATTGAGTATGGCAGGAATATCTGTATCCATGCTGTAAGTG
>WQTJ01000044.1 GCA_009786345.1 Dehalococcoidia bacterium
TATTCCGGTATGGTTGATTCTGTTAAACGTGTAACTCTATTCAGTTTGTATGCCATTTCATCGGTAAATTCGCGACTTTGTCAACAGCTCCATACTGGCTAAAAGTAATGAAGCCAAAGCCTGCGGCGTGCATGTAGGTCAGGCGGTATGGGAAGCCAAGAAGCAATGTCCTAAGTTGGTAATAGTTCCCCCGCACTTTGAGGATTATCTGCGTTTCAGCAAAATGTTCAGGAATATACTGATGGATTATTCCGATCAGGTGGAATTTCTGGGTATTGATGGAAGCTGGGTGGATGTAACGGGTAGTACACACCTCTTCGGAACAGGTGAGCAAATAGCCAATACTATCAGGAACAGGGTTCAAAAGGAGCTGGGTATTACGGTATCAGCCGGTGTCAGTTTCAACAAGATATTCGCCAAGTTGGGCAGCGACATGAAAAATCCTAATACTGCCACTGTTATTACCAAAGAGAACTTCAAGGATATTACCTGGCCTTTACCAGCTTCAGAACTATTTGGTGTCGGCAGAGCCACACAGGCAACATTATTACGTTATCGTATTAAGACCATTGGCGCCATAGCAATGGTAGAACCCGCCATGCTTAAAAGATGGTTCGGCAGTAGAGGCTTACTGCTGCATTCACATGCCAACGGCATAGACTACTCCGGAGTCAGATCAGTTGACGATTCCGAACCGTTAGTTAAATCGGTAGGCAATTCCACCACATGCCCCAGAGACCTTGAAAATGAAGAGGATGCGCGTGTTGTCTTTCAGCATTTGGCGGAGAGCGTATCAGAAAGAATGAGAGAGCTTGGTTTATGTGCCAAAACACTGCAAATCTCACTTCGCACGAGTGACCTTTTATGGCGTGAACTTCAAACAGACCTTGATCTGTATGACTTCTTCAAATCGCATGGGACAGATGTGGTAAACGATGCCGCTGATTTCACCGGCGCAAACGGATGCTATTTGTACAAAGTACGAGATGTGCCAGCCAACAAGAATCACTCCTTAAAGGATAGTATTCTTGTTTTAGCACCTCATGATGGGATTGTTTCATCGGAAACTTGGCTTGCCTGCCGAAAGAAGCTGATGAACAATACAGCTTTCAGCCCTGCGCGCAAAGCCAAGAACACATGGCTTGCCGGCAAAATCAAATGCGCCAAATGCGGTACCAGTCTAGCGGTTCGGATATTTCAAGGCGTGGCATATCTACACTGTCGCCGCAGAATGGATAGTAAAAGCTGTGAGGGTTGCGGAACACTCAAACTCAGCGGCGTTGAAAACACTATTCACAAGGCAATGTGCCGCAAGGTAGTGGACTACCAAACCCTTACACGAAGTAACTCCTCAAAAGCAACCCCAAAACTAACAGCGCTTAAAGTGTCGTTGGCGCAGGTTGAAGCCGAAATTGATGATTTGCTAAAAACGCTCAAGGGAGCAAACGCGATGCTTTTATCTTATGCCAATAAGATGATAGAGGAACTTGATGGCAGAAAACAGTTGCTGTGCAAACAAATTGCCGACATGAGCACTGAGACTATTGCCCCAAAACAGATAGAGCGTATATCAGTATATTTGGATAATTGGTCTGACGTGAGTTATGATGATAAGCGAATTGTGCTGGACGGACTGATTACAAGTGTTAAGGCTGCAAATGTGCGATTTGATATTGACTGGAAAATCTAAACAGCTTTTTTACATTGTTGCATGTGGGTTGAATAATGACTGAAAATAGGCTACACTTGCTTCATAGTGACATTTACAGATGTTTTAGCAGAGGTGCAGCTATACTGGTCACGCCCGTGGCTGGTATTGTCACCTGTGTTCTTCGCCAGTTAATGCTGGCGGAGAGGCTGTGCTTCCATAGGATTTTAGCTTTAATTCAATATACGCATTGAGATATTTAATGCGACATAGCGCACCAAGGAGAAGGCTATGACCGATGTTAGTTATAAACCGATTCAACACCGCCTAGAGAAAGACCACAAGCGTTTGAGTGAACAGCTGGATGAAATCCGTGCCAGACGTTCTTCGGAAAAACGGCGTGAGGGTAGTCCTTTTGGCAAACGGGAAGAAGAAGCTACTGAAACTGCTGATCTAGAAAATATGATGGCTCAGGAGCAGTGTATCATTGATCAGCTGACGAATATAGAAGTTGCTTTGAAGAAATTTGAGGCAGGAACTTTTGGTATTTGCGAAAAATGTAGGCAGCCTATTGAGGTAGTGCGCTTAGAAGCTATGCCTACAGCTAAACTCTGCATGAATGATGCTCGGAAAAATGTTCGTTAAAACTTTGCGCCGTACACAGTGGTTCTTTTTAATTGCTGCAATTGTAGTAGTGCTGGATCAGTTCACCAAGTTTGTGATTAAGAACACCATCACATTGTATGATTCTTGGCCGAAAACAGGGTTTTTCCGTATCACTCATCAAATTAATACTGGAGCAGCCTTTAGCATACTTCGTGATTCCCGTCCTCTTCTTTGCATTATTTCCAGTGTGGGAGCACTTGCAATATTGTATATTGCGCTGATATTTAGCCGTCGTTTTATCTTTTTACACTGGAAGAGCTCAGTAGTTGCTTTAGGGTTGATGCTGGGTGGAACCTTAGGCAACTGGATTGATAGGGTATTTATTGGGCATGTAACTGATTTCATCAGTGTAGGTAGATTTCCCGATTTCAATATAGCCGATTCATCTTTGGTAGTGGGAAGTATTCTTCTGGTTATCAATCTTTTCCGTGCTTCCGGAGCGGAGCATTTGCATGAATCAACGGATGCTGCTGACAGCTGATATTGCAGGCTTGCGCTTGGATGTTTTTATCGCACAGCATCTGCCGAGACTGTCGCGCAGTTTTATTCAGAAACTAATTACTGATGGGTATGTGTTGCTGGATGATAAACCTGTGCGCGCAGGACTGAAACTGAAAGTAGGAAACAGCATTAGTGTAACTGTTCCTCCTCCCGCTCCATGCGATATCGTGGCAGAAGATATTCCGATACACATAATATATGAGGATGACGATTTGCTGGTGGTTAACAAGCCTCATGGCATGACTACTCATCCTGCCCCTGGAAGTATGTCACACACGTTGGTGAATGCTGTGTTAGCGCATCTTCCTGTGCTTCCAGAAAGCGATAGTCCTGCTCGTCCTGGTATCGTACATAGGCTGGATAAAGACACTTCAGGGTTGATACTAATTGCAAAAACATCATCAGCACTGGCTAGTCTTTCTGCTCAGTTTAAATCACGCACGGTAAAAAAAGCTTATATGGCACTGGTACGAGGTAAGCTAAAATTGTCTAACGGTGTAATAGATGCTCCAATAGGGCGTGATCGCACCCGCCGCCAGCGCATGACCATTGATACTATTGGCCGTCCTGCACGCACGTCATATACTGTGTTGGAGCAATTCCATGGTTATACGCTACTTGAGGCGCGTCCTGAAACAGGGCGTACTCATCAGATACGAGTTCACTTGGCATCCATTGGGCACTCTGTCGTCGGTGATGTTGTCTATGGATCTAAATCGGAGTTGGTAGGACGGCAGTTTCTGCATGCTATTCGATTAAGCTTTATGCTGCCGACAACTAAAGAAATCGTGGAATTTACTGCGCCGCTCCCGAGTGATTTACAGATAGCATTGGAAAATTTGCGCAACAGTTCTTGCTGGAATGAAATTTCAAAGAGTTATTGTCTGTGTAATAAACCATTAAAGCTTGGAAAATAGAAATGGCACTTCGCTGTTTTAAGTGGGTAAGGGTATTTTAAATCCAGCTGATTCAAGGTAAATCATAGCGATGAAATTATTGATATTACGAAAGC
>WQTJ01000045.1 GCA_009786345.1 Dehalococcoidia bacterium
TCGGATGAGAAGCGAAAAAAGTTGTCCAAGGTTGTTGTTTAATCATGGCTAAGTCTAACTTTGAAATTGGACCAATCTTTGGGGGCAGCACAGTTTATGGACAAAAGAAATAGCGCCCCGAAAGGCGCTGTAATTGAAAATTAGAGAGGAGCCTTCAAAGGCTCCTCTCTATACTGGCATTATTTTAACAGTTATTTAGCATTGCAGGCTTGGGTAACATCCCGTAGGTTACGCCTAACCGCATCCAAATTTTGACTTTGGATTTCGTTCTGCAAAATAGGGATCTATCTTTAGCCCAATGCTATACACATCGTTTTTGGTGATAAGGTTTGCGTCATATGCTTCTTTAATTGTGTAAAATATGGAGTCCTTATATGCATAGGCTTCTTGTGATGTTGTAAAAGCCAAAGTATATCCTGCAATTTCTACTTTTCGTGCATAGTTAAAGGGTGGTAGTATTGGGAGCACTATGTAAATCCTCTTATCTCTCATATAAACAACTTCACAACCACTATAGTTTCCGCCATACCACAAAACCGAAATATCTCCTAAGTTATTCCAGTCTTCAGACTCGCCATATAGTCCAATCAAATATTGCTGATAATCTTTCCGCATCTTCAATTCAAGCTCAGAATCAAGTGTTGGGGTACAGGTATTGGTATCCGCAGTATTTTGGCAAGACAAAAACAAGGGCATTAATAAAAGCCCACATAAACTCAATAAGGCAATTCTTTTAAACATATAACTCTCCTGCGTGTTACTCTTACTTGCAAAATACCACTAAACAGTGTTTTGGGCAAGATAAGCGCACAAGCACTGCCACATTACAGTGCTTGTGCGCTTTGGCAAACCATCTGTTTAGCACAACCCACAAAAAACAAAGGGGGACAGTGCTTAATATATCCTATATTGTATCGATATCTCTACCCCAACTGATGTATCAATTATAGTGTATGCAGGATGTGTGAAATAATAGTTCCCACTGGTCGTAACTGTATATTCAATTATTTCTACATTCTGTATTGAGGATTGAGCTTTAGCTACATCTGTTCCGGCAGAGTTGGTTATGTGAACATCAATATCGTCCAAATCTGATAGAATGGCTACTACCCTGTCATTTAGCTTTTCCATTACCATAACAACTCTTATTTTTTGGCCTGCACTGACATATCCGATTAAGGATGGACTATAGGGTGGTGACAAGCGCCTAATATTCGCTGTATACCCCGAAGAAGCGTAGTTGATAGAGTTTGTAGCACTAACCAGCCCTGTTCCGCTTTTCTTCCATAGGTAGTTACTATCATTGGCCCCTGTATTATCAATATCTGACGGAGATGAAGTCGATGTTCGAATCTTACTGTAATCTGCACCAAGCAGCAGCATTGCTTTGCCAAGTGGAGTATAGTACTTGGTAGAGGGATCTTTCTGTTGAATTTGGGCAATAATACCAGTTACCAACGGAGCTGCCACGCTCGTTCCACTTGATGAATGAACGTTACCAGCTGTTAGAACAATACTAATATTTGTTCCTGGTGCCGAAATATCGGGTTTGTTGGGGTTAGCAGGGGTTTGGATATAAGAGGATGACCCTCTTGTAGCTGTATAAATTTGATATGGTGATGTGCGTACTGTTGTTGGATTAGACTTGGTGTCTGCATTTCCAACGGTGATAGCGTTAAACGCTTTGCCAGGACTCATGACGTAATTATCGGGATTAGCTGGATCATTGGGGTTATTTGGATCAAGAGGAACTTGATTACCGGACGCTACAACAAAAGTCACGCCTAAGTTGGAAATTTTCTTATCCACATCTCTGTCAAAAGTGGTATATCCTGTTGATGTATTAGCCCCAGCAGAATAGTTTATTACTCGGCAACCTTTGGCAGCTAATATATCAATGCCGTTTAAAACATCGTTGCTATTATATATTGGCATTTGATAGACTTTAGCCTGCGGAACAACACCTTCATAAGTTCTGCTGCTAACTGTTACAGACTGCCCAACAATGATACTTGTTACAATTGTTGCATGATCTGTTATATTCGTAGGCGTAGATATTTCCGTGCCGCTGGCATCCAACATCCTTAACCACGGAGTGTTATGGATGTTGCTCAGTTGCGGGGCATTAGGATCATATTGCCCTCTGGCAGCTTCCATAATGCCTACTACCGAGTTCATGCCTTTCCAGCCGTAACCGGAATTAAAATAAGGACTCTTAGTTCCAGTTGTGCTGTCTGCACCTATTTGGGTTAATGATAGATTTAAGCATGGCACTTGAATCAATTCTACGTATAGCGAAATGTCAACCACGATTTTCTGCTTAGCGTAGTTTTCTATTTCAGATTTGGTTGCCTCAACTATTATACTGGGAGTAGAACGGCTGTTATAGAAAACTTTACGCGGCTTTTCACCAATATTTTCAGCGACAAGCTTATCATTTACAGTGGAATATTCCCGAAAGACAATCTCAATCTTCGCCTTTATATACTCATCTACCTTGCCATGATACGCCAGGTCCACCGGTGACATGCCATTTTCACCTTTGCGATGCGCTTCCTCGTAGCCAAGTTCTTCTTCAAGCCGTTTGATAATAGGCGCTAATATTTCTCTTTCAAACCGAGCTTTTTCCTCGTAAATCAACGGATCCATGCCTTTTTCATAAATTAGGGCATTTGAAATGACCTCTTGTGGGACACTCTTCAGCCACAGCCAAATCGGTATCAAGTCGGTATCAGATTTCCCTGTCATAACTTCCAATAGTTCAGCACTGATTTTTGGTTTCCATGCATCTTTTGTTATTTTATCAGACATAGTTTTCCTCACTTTTATAAATTTATGATTGCTCCTACTCTATATCAAGGTTTGAATGCTAACCTAAATACTCTCATAGGCATTACTAACCCTCCAGAAAAACAAAGAAGCCGCCGAACTTCATGTTTTTCATGGAAATTCCAGCGGCTGAATGCTCTGATGATTTTACGTTTTTACTTATTCCGAAACTGCCAGGATTCATGTATAGACTCCTGTGATATCTTCATGCCTATAATATACCCTGCGTGATATACATTTGTCAATAGCTATGCTTGATTAGGCACATCATGAGCAATAATGACTACGTTTTATAGACAGTCTCACATAATAGTATTATCTCAACTTTATATATACTCAAACCACCTTTTCAGCCACTTGGGGCTCATGCACAGGCGTTTCCCAGTATCGCCTGAAGATTATCTGCTCAAGCGGTGTTAGCTCCCCGCAGGCTTTATATCGTTCCATAACTTCATTTTGAGTCGGCATTTTGATTGCTGACGGCTCATTTGCTTTTCTCTTTTGCAGCCATTTTATATGATTGGCATTGCACTTCTGCAGAAATGCTTTGTATCTATCCAGTTCTTCCTGTGTTAATGGCAGGCCCGCTCTCTTTCGTTTAACAATGGCGTTTTGCGATAAGGCTTTTGGCGGCATTAAGGTGTCCTCTTTCAAAACCAAGAAGCGGCTCGCAACAGCCAAAGATGATTGGATAATCGTAGAAAACACCCATGAGCCGATTATCCAGGCGGAAGTATGGGACAGTGTCCAGAAGCGCTTGGCCAAGGCCATCCAATCTCCCGCCGGCAATGGTATCAGACGTAACAGTTCAAACGAAATCAGCCTGTTCTCCGGTATCATCAAATGCGCTGACTGCGGAGCGGCAATGGCTTTTAACCGCAGGGTAAGGAAAAACGGAGCTGAAAGACATATCTATCGCTGTAGCCGTCATGCTAACAGCGGCAGCCATGCCTGTACCGCGCATACCATAGACGCTGAGGTATTGGAGCATGTTCTGC
>WQTJ01000046.1 GCA_009786345.1 Dehalococcoidia bacterium
TCGGCGGGCGCAACAGTGCCAATACGAAACATCTGTTTGAGTTGTGTGCTAAAGTGGCCGATGTTTACCAGATAGAAACTGCTGCTGATATTAACCCGGAATGGTTGCGCGACCGAAATAAGATTGGCGTGACTGCCGGGGCTTCTACTGATGATGCTACGATTGATGAAGTGATGGCACGTCTGAATGCCCTTACAAACACCTAATTGAAACTCCGATGAAATACGGTGAGTTTTCATGAAAGATGCGTATGTTTCTAGTTTTAGGCAAATCAAAAAATACGCAACATTTCACCGGCGGAGGGATAAGCTGCCTTTTATGAAACAGCGGGATTGTAGCGTAAGGGCTAATTTCAAGAATTAAGGCTATGCGTGTTAATATTAAGACTGAATGAGAGATTTGGTTAAAACATTGGATGTATTGTTAGGAGCGTTTTCATTATCAAACTATACAGCGGAAACTATGTTGAATATGGCTACCAAAGGAGTATTATGAATAAACGTGTTTTTTCAGGCGTGAGACCGACAGGTCGTCTGCATATTGGTAATTATCTGGGAGCAGGAAAGAACTATGTTGCCATGCAGAATGAATATGACTGTGTCTATTGCATTGTGGATTTGCATGCTCTTACTACGCTTGAGGATACCGGTAAGCTCCAGAATAATATATATGAGGCACTGCTTGATTTACTGGCTGCAGGGCTTGATCCGCAGAAGTCGGTTATTTTTGTGCAATCGCATGTGCCTGAAATCAATGAGTTGTTTGCTCTGCTGAGCATGGTAACACCGCTTTCTTGGTTGTTACGTGTTCCTACCTTTAAAGAAAAAGTCAGGTTGCATCCGCAGAATGTGAACTATGGGTTGGTGGGTTATCCTGTGCTTATGACATCTGACATTTTATTGTATAAGGCTGATGTAGTGCCAGTTGGCGAGGATCAATTGCCGCATCTTGAACTGGCGCGTGAGATTGTGCGTCGCTTCAATGAACATTTTGGCGAAACATTCCCTGAACCACAAGCTAAACTGACCAATTTCCCGTTGGTGGTGGGACTGGATGGTAAAGATAAAATGAGTAAAAGCTTGGGGAACCATATTGAACTGGCGGCTACAGCAGAAGAAACCACAAAAAAAGTTATGTCAGCGGTTACTGACCCAGCCCGTAAATTGCGCTCTGATCCCGGACATCCGGAGGTGTGCAATGTTTTCAAGTTGCGCAAGCATTTTGAACCTGAATTGATAACGCAGCTTGAGGCAGATTGCCGTGAAGCAAAAATTGGTTGTGTGGATTGCAAGCGTGCTTTAGCTGATTCCATAAATCGTGATTTAGCAGCTTTGCGCGCTCGCCGTGTTGAACTGGCTGCCAAGCCTGAGTATGTGCATCAGGTGATGGTGGACGGCGCTAAGCGTGCGCAGATTATCGCCAGACAGACACTGGATGAAGTCAAAAGTAAAATGGGTCTTATCTAGTAGAAAGGCTACCTTAAATTAGCTCAACAGAAATACTATTCTTATTTGTGCTTGCTAACGAAGCGATTAATGCGTACTAAGGCTTCTTCCAACTCTGGTACTGACGTAGCATAGCAACATCTTACGTACCCTTCTCCGCATTCGCCGAAAGCTGTCCCTGGAACTGCGGCTACTTTTTCTTCAGCTAGCAACTTCTCAGCAAATGTTTCTGAGTTCATACCTGTGATACTAATATTGGGGAAAGCATAGAAAGCGCCTTTGGGCTCAAAGCATGAGAGTCCGATGTCGCGTAGTCCTTTGACAAACATCTGGCGGCGGCGGTTATAGTCTGAAACCATTTCTTCTACGCTATCGTTATTCATACGCAAGGCTTCCAATGCGGCTACCTGCGCCATAGTAGGTGCGCACATAATAGTGTGCTGATGGATTTTGGTCATGGCAGCGATGATTTCGCGCGGCCCTGCGGCGTAGCCAATGCGCCATCCGGTCATGGCATATGCTTTTGAAAACCCTCCAAGCAGAATGGTGCGTTCTTTCATACCTGGAAGTGAAGCGAAGCAGGTGTGTTCTACGCCGTATACTAAGCGAGCATATATTTCATCTGACATAACAAGCAGGTTATGCCGGCGTGCTATACCGGCTATTTGCAGCATCTTTTCACGAGGTAACACGGCTCCGGTGGGGTTTGAGGGATAACCGCTTAAAATGGCTTTGCTGTGTGGTGTGATGGCTGATTCAAGAGTGGAAGGAGCTATTTCAAACCGGTTGCTTTCATATGTGGGGACAATCACTGGCTCACCGGCTGAAAGTATCACAGAAGCTGGATATGCCACGTAACAAGGGGTTCCCATAAGCACTTGGTCTCCTGGGTCGATTGTAGCACGCATGGCAAGGTCAAGTGCTTCACTTACTCCAACAGTAATCAATAGTTCATTGTCTGGATTGTAATGCAATCCGTAACGTTGTTCTAAATGACGCGATAGTTCCTTGCGCAGTTCTGGCATACCCAAGTTTGATGTGTACATAGTACGGCCGCGCTCAAGCGAGTAAATAGCTGCTTCGCGGATATTCCAGGGGGTGGTGTAATCTGGCTCGCCTACCCCTAAAGAAATGACATCGTTCATAGATGCCAGCAGGTCAAAAAATTTGCGTATGCCTGACGGTGCGATGTTATTGACCCGCTGTGATGTGAAAGGTTTATTCTCTGTGGTAACCGGTTTTATCGTAGTCATCAAAGTATCCTGCTAAAGAATGACCGCTTGGCGCTTACCTTCTTCCTTGCTATCAAATATTTCCCCATCTTCCTTGTAGCGGCGCAACACGAAGTGGCTTACGGTGCCAGTAACCCCTTCAATAGGGGCTATTTTGCGTGTAACGAACTCGGCGACTTCTTGCATAGTACGCCCTGTCACGATTACGGCTAAATCGTATGTGCCGGACATGAGATAGACAGTGCGGGCTTCATCAAATTTGTATATACGTTCGGCGATGGCATCAAAACCGACTTCGCGCTGAGGAGTAATTTTAACCTCTACCAGTGCCCACACATGTTCGTTGCCAACTTTATCCCAGTTTATGAGTGTTTTGTACTTGACGATGGCACGGTCTTTTTCAGCTTGCTTGATGACTTGGCTGACTTCAGCGGCGCTGGAGCCGGTCATGGCGGCAATTTGTTCTGGAGTAAGCTTGGCATCTTTTTCGAGTATGCTAAAAATTTCATTGTTAGACATTCACGTACCTCGCTATAGAGAAATATTGAGCATCTATTATAACAGAACGTTTATAGCTTTGCGTAATCCGAGTGATGATTTTGTTAAAGTATGAAGCAGTTCAAAAAATTGGAAGTCCAATACATTGGATATGTGGATTTTGCCAAAACATAGATACCATCGTGCTCTACGGGATGTAGGATGAGCTTATGTTTTTTGGTGAGCAACCCCAATTATGCCGCCGAGATGACATAAATTGTTTTCAATGGCGTAGCTTTCAAGCCCGCTGATGATATCGGTGGTTGCAGTTGGGTTGATAAAAGTAGCTGTACCAATCTCTATTGCAGTGGCGCCAGCCATGATGAATTCTAAGGCATCTTGTGTTGTCATAATGCCTCCGCCGCCTATTACGGGGACATCTATGGCGGCAGATACCTGATATACCATATGCAGTGCAACAGGCTTGATAGCTGGACCTGACAATCCGCCGCTTATGTTAGCTAAAATTGGACGGCGTTTTTTAATATCAATAGCCATTCCTTTTAATGTGTTGATGAGTGAAACAGCATCGGCACCTGCTTCTGCTACTGCTTGCGCTAAACCTACTATGTTGTTAGTGTTTGGTGTCAATTTTACTATAACAGGCAGATTTGTA
>WQTJ01000047.1 GCA_009786345.1 Dehalococcoidia bacterium
CGATTTAATTTCAGGATTATTTTCTTGCGGCGCTACTGATGCCATAGGCAGCCTGCCATCATCTGCTGGCAGGCTTTCAATTGCTAAAAACTCCTTGACCATTGCCAGAATATCAGACTCAGAAGCCACAGGTAACGGATGTTTAATCCCTTTGGGCATGAAATCTTCCAGCCCCGGCAACATAACCGGACGTTCTAAACGCGCAATAACCTTGCTTGTTATTTGGTCAATCTGGTCGCGGTCGGAAATTCCCATGGAAGCTGCTGCATTAAATATCGTACGCGCAATCTGCGTACGGTTCACCAACTCACCAATACCCATTTTCGATTCTGCGGATTTGCTCATAATACTCCCTAGGAAAAACTCCATTTAATGGCTATGAATTAATCGGTAATACTAGCTGTCCATCCGGTGGAACTAGGTGATCCAACAGAGTATCGACCTCCTGTTTGAGGTCGGTAATATCAGTAAAATCACGGTACACGCTGGCAAAGCGTATATAGGCAATGTTGTCTAGTTTTTTAAGGTGCAGCATCACCAAATCACCAATAAGCGACGTGGGAATCGCTGACTTCCCCATCTGAAACAATTCTGTCTCCACATCATCCGCCAGCTTCTCCACTGCTCCATTTACCAGAGGGCGCTTTTCGCAGGCTTTGCGAATGCCAGTGAGCAACTTTTCCTTATTAAACTCCTCTTGGCGCAAGTCTTTCTTAATGACATAGAGATTGACAGGCTGGAGCCTCTCATATGTGGTGAAACGCACTTGGCAACTAATACACTCACGCCGCCGCCTGACACCATCAGTTGTATCACGCGAATCTACGACACGAGAATCATCACTGCCGCAATAAGGACACTTCATAACATAACCACTAGATGTAGTATTGCGCCCAAGAAAATACCACAATAGCTAGTGGATGTCAAGAGAAAATCTGACATGAGCCCGCGCCCAAAAGCATAAAATCAGACCGCTGGCAAAATATTATATTTTTCATAAGACTCAGACCTATATCTGAGTGCTTATAGAAAATACCTAACATGTAGCAATCGCAGTAAACATCTCATTTGCCAAGAGAACTATTGCCAATATCTGCTTGAATTGGAAACAACTCTGCCAGCCACTTCTTTTCTTTAGCTGTCAGGCTGGTTTTGGCCAACATATCAGGACGTTTATGCGCTGTTTTAAGTATTGATTGCTCACGGCGCCAAGCAGCAATTTTAGCGTGGTTACCGGAAAGCAATACTTCAGGTACTTTCCAGCCTCTGAAATCAGCCGGTCTGGTAAACTGCGGATATTCCAGCAGCCCATCGGAGTGCGAATCTGCTACAGCCGACTCTTCCGAACCTAAAACCCCTGGTATCAGCCTCACCAACGCATCAGCAATTACCAATGCCGGCAGTTCTCCGCCAGAAAGAACATAGTCTCCTATACTGACTTCATGCGTTACCAAATGCTCGCGTACGCGATCGTCTATGCCTTCGTAATGTCCGCACAATATAGCGATGCGCTTATGCTGCGACAGCTGATACGCCAGCGACTGTGAAAAAATCTGTCCCTGTGGAGTAGTCAGGATAACTGGAATAGGAGGTTCATCTGCATGGCGATCCTTAAGCACATCTTCCAGTGCTTCAAAAACCGGTTCCGGCTTAAGCAGCATACCAGCCCCACCGCCAAATGGATAATCATCCGCAATGTGGTGCTTGTCGTGTGTATAATCACGGATATTATACACATTGAAACTTACCATCTCCTTATCTTGAGCACGCTGGAAAATGGCACTCTGCAGCAGAGTAGAGAAAAACTGCGGGAACAGCGTGAGTATATCTATGCGCATGACAGTGGTATTCTACCACAATCTGCCATATGGAAAATTGTTAAATGCGTATACACAGATATGCTTTTCTTCTATTATGCTCATGTTTGAAAAAGCATAAATTTTGGAAGTATCTTTCTTACCAAGCCTTGACAACCCAAGTTGTCTTATAACAAATTTTCCTCTTAAAAGTATTGACAATGACGCATTAAAGTAGTGTAGAATGGTATACAGTGGTGAAAAGTGGGGAAAGAGGTACTACCATCTATGTTTCTTGGTGAATTTGAGTATCGGATTGATGAAAAAGGGCGCTTGCCATTACCGCCACGTTTTCGTCCGTTTTTCAAGAGCGGGGTCATTGTAGCGCCGAGTCCTGAGAAATGTTTGTCCGTTTATACTGTTTCTGAATGGAACAAAATGGCGGAAAGCCTTGCCAGCGGAGGGCTATCCCCAAGTAAAATGCGCAAGATATATCGCGCCATTTTCGCCACAGCTTTCCATACTGAATTTGACGCACAAGGCCGCATTGCTCTGCCGAGCACCTTGCGAACCTATGCAGGGCTTGGAAGCGACGTGGTAGTAGCTGGTGCCAACAACTACCTAGAGTTATGGGACAAAGCTTCCTGGATAGCCGAAAAAGAAGCTGATTTAGCCGAAGCTTGGCAAATATTGGAAAGCTTGGAAAAACACTAAGGGAAGTATTATGCCAGTAACTACCATACATGTTCCTGTATTATTAAAAGAAACTCTTGAAGCCTTGGATATCCAGACTGGCGGTCGCTATATTGATTGTACTGTCGGAGCAGGCGGACATGCCGAGGCTATTTTGCAGCGCAGCGCCCCCGGCGGACAATTGTTGGGTATTGATGCCGATCCGGTAGCAATTGCTTTGGCACAAGAGAACTTGGCCTCTTTTAGCAATTCAGCGCTGATTGTCAACGACAACTTTGTGAATCTATCCCAAATCTGCAGCAGCCACGACTTTAAACCTGTAAACGGTATACTGTTCGACTTGGGACTATCTTCTATGCAGCTCAGTGAAAGCGGTCATGGATTCAGCTTCCAACATGGTGCTCCGCTTGATATGCGCTTTGATCCCAATCAGGTACTGTCAGCGGCTGATATCATCAATCAATACTCTGAAGCTGACTTAGCGCGCATACTCTTTGAGTTTGGCGAAGAAACACACAGCCGTCAAATTGCACATCTTATCGTGCGGGCGCGCCCTATTTATACCACTGACCAGCTGGCATCGCTCATTGAGCACACTTTCCCAAAACACAGTCGCATCCATCCAGCAACAAAAACTTTCCAAGCATTGCGCATAGCTGTCAATGAGGAATTACGCCATCTTGAGTCAGCTTTGCAGCAGTCATTAGAATTACTGGGGAACGGCGGCTCACTGGTAGTCATTAGTTATCATTCGCTGGAAGATCGCCTTGTTAAGAATTTCATGCGCCGTGAATCCGCCGGATGTATTTGCCCGCCAAGCTTGCCACAATGCATATGCCATCACCAGCCGCGCCTGAAACTAGTGCACAAACAGGTTATCGTTCCAAGCTTGGCTGAGGAAAAAGTTAATCCAAGGTCACGCAGTGCCAAACTGCGTGTAGCAGAACGCATTATAAGCTGCGAAGAGTGGCCGGAAGCAGCATGCCGTTTCCGCGTATCGGCCGGCAAAGAACGAGGTATTGTGAGGAAAACGGCTAAAAAATACCTCTCTTTTGGCACAACATTAAATTTGAATTAGGAAGATGCGGAGGAAATCATCCGAAATGCGAGGGGCTAACAATGTGAACATTGCAAAAAACGGCTTTCGAGTAGTTTTTTCATAACAGGAGTATCTAAAGGAGGAAAGTATGAGCAGGAAATCAACCATTACCGCGATTGATGTCGGCACCACAAAGATAGCCACTATCATCGCCGAACAAGATAACGGCGGTGTGCGGGTTGTAGGTGTAGGCATCACCCCTTCGTACGGCATGCATAAGGGCTTGGTAGTCAATATTAATGATGCCAAGGATGCGATTCGCGATTCAATCAGAAAAGCAGAGCAGTCATGCGATATTAAAGTAGAATCGGCCTATGTAGGTGTTACCG
>WQTJ01000048.1 GCA_009786345.1 Dehalococcoidia bacterium
CGTTTAGCCATTTGCATGCTTTTCTCGGCGGTAGCACCTATACCCAGTCCTATGATAAGCGGCGGGCAAGGGTTGCCTCCTGCATCTTGTACGGCAGATATCACAGCATTTATGATGCCTTGGATTCCTGCGTTGGGTTTGAGCATAACTAACCGGCTCATATTCTCAGCTCCGCCGCCTTTGGGCATGAAGCTGATTTTAATTTTTTCGCCTAGCACGATCTCAGTGTGGATAACAGGCGGCGTATTATCTGTGGTGTTGATGCGGCTGGAAAATGGATGCGAAACCATGGATTTGCGCAAGTAGCCTTCTTGGTATCCTTGCCGCACGCCATCGGCAACGGCCGCATAGAGATCTCCGCCTGTGATATGTAAGTCCTGTCCTATATCTAAAAATACAACAGCTGTTCCGCAGTCCTGACATAAAGGCATATTTTCTGATTTTGCCAGAAGGGCATTCTCCAGCAACTTATCCAACGCCTCGCATCCAATGGGAGATAATTCACTTTGACGAGCTTTTTTTAAGAGTTCTAGAACGTCGTTTCCAAGCTCAAAATTGGTTTTCTGCGCTAGGTTTGCAATGGCTTTACTTATTTCAGCTGAGGTAATTTCTCTCATAGTTGTGCTAATTCTAGCAGAAGAACGAGGTATGGTAACGCTGTGCTTAGGATGGTGTACTTATCAAGGATGAATATATGCGTATTTGTATTGAGCTCATAATATTTCTCTTGATGCAGGAGCATCATTTTTATGCACTTTAATTATTGATTCACAATAATCATCTGCCGCTGGTTCGCTATTTACGAAAAACTCCAAAGGTTTTTTCTTTTTGATATTTGTAATGTATGAGAGACTATGCAGCTTTGAACTTAAGATAGTAAAGCAATCCTGTAATGCTTTTGGCATCTTCAATATTGCCGCAGCGGATCATTTCAACTGTCTCAGGAAGTGACATTTTTACGATGCTGATTTCTTCCGTATCGTCGGCAACGAGACGTGATGGAGTAAGTTCTGTGGCTAAAAACAGGTGTAAGTACTCGTTGGTAAAGCCGGGAGCCGAATAAAAGCTGCACAAATGTTCCAGTTTTTTTGGGAAAAGACCCACTTCTTCCTGTAACTCTCGCCTGGCGGTTTCTTCCGGTGTCTCACCTCGGTCAATGCCACCAGCCGGTATCTCAAACAACTCTTTGCCAGCGGCGTGGCGAAACTGTTTTTCCAGCAGAACATGCCCATCTGAGCCCAGTGCTATGATGGCTACCGCACCGTGGTGTTCAACGACTTCTCGTTCGGTTTGCTTTCCAGACGGCAGTTGCACTTTGTCAACACGCAAACTGATAGTGCGTCCGGTATAAATTTGGCTGCTGGAAAGTATGCGATATTCAGGCATTACTTAAACCGATAAACCATTGCTGCTTCGTCGCAGTTGGGAAATTTAGGACAGCGGTAGCATTCACCCCAGATTTTGTGAGGCAGGATAGTCTTGTCTTCTTCATTAAATCCGCATTTATCGAAAAAGGATTTGACATAAGTCAAAACAAAAATGTTATGAATGCCAAAGTTTTTAGCCTCATCCAAGCAAGCTGTGACTAGTGCTTTCCCGATTCCTTTTCGTTGATGCTCTTCGCTCACGGCTAAGCTTTTTACTTCTGCCATGTCGCTCCATGATATGTGCAACGCAGCACAGGCGATAACCTTGCCATCTTGGCGTGCCACATAGAAATCACGCAGGTTTTCGTAAATCTCAGACAATGGGCGGCCCAGCATTTCTCCCATATCGGCGAATGAGTTAATCATTTTCTGTATAGGAATGGCGTCTTCAATTTTTGCTTTTTCAATTTTGTATGTCATACAGTTGTCCTTTTTAATTTACGACTTAGCGAAGCATAAAAATATCCTGGCGGATCAATCCTCAGAAAACGAGTGCGCTTAGTGCTGCTGCGCACGGTAACACTGCTGCCGTCGAAAAGTTCAATACTTATATGCCCATCAATAGATAGCGTGGCAGGACTGGTGGTGGATAGCTTAAGTGTAATGACACTTGTTGGATTAAGTACTAATGGATGCTGCAACGATACATGCGGAAGGATGGGAACAAGCAGCATATCTGCAGATTTTGGGTTGAGGATAGGGCCACCGGCAGCTAATGCGTAGCCTGTACTGCCTGTAGCACTGGCAACCAGTGCCCCGTCGGCTTTATATGTGTCTACCGCTGCTCCATCTATGCTGGCAGTAACTTCTATAATGCGGGCAATAGCTCCGCGTGCCATGACAACATCGTTTAGGGCATGGAACTGCATAGTTTGCTTTTGTCCGTTTACTGTTTGCTGTAATTCGGCATCCAGCATGGCGCGCTCGTCATGCCAGCCTTTTCCTGCCAGCAATGTCAGCAGTTTTTCACTGCCGTCATCGGGTTGTATTTCGGTTAAGAATCCTAATTGCCCAAGATTAATGCCTGCAATAGGAATTGGATTACCGTCAAGTGCTTGTGCCACGCGCAGAATGGTGCCATCGCCGCCTACAGTAAATATTAGGTCTGTGCATGGAAAAAGCTTGCGCAATTCCATCGTATCCCAAGCCGAACATTGCCAATATTCCAGACCGTGTGCTTGTAATATGGCACTCAGCTTGCGTGTCAACTCAGGCACTCTGGCATTAAGCGGATGATAGGCGATACCTACTTTTTTCATAATGAACAACCTAGCGCATATAGGCAATTTAACAATCTATTTTTTGATTGTCAAGCATCTAGCGGCGTGTAGACAGTATTATAACCACAATGCCGGAGAGTATTATGATACCGGCTACGGCAGAGAGTATGTAGACAAGGTCTATGATAGTGCTTAATATGATCCCCAGTGCTATTAGCCCTATGACTATGAGGGCGATACCCAGCCAACGCAGACGTTTTTTGCGTGTAGGTTTAATCGCTACTTCTTCCGTGCTGGCAGGACCAAGCCGGTGTACAGGTGCTTTTTTAGATGTGGATTTCGCTGTTCCACGCCCAGAGTTGCGTGCTACAAGCAAAATACCGCAGGCTATGATAAGTATAATGACAATCTGCCAAAATCCAATGTGCACGTAATCTCCGCTGAAATGGTTTCCTAATAGCATAGCACAACGCTTGTACTAATAATAGTATTAGTGGGGCTAGATTTCGATTGTAGGGCTTGGCAGATTGGTCAAGCACACATTTGTGAGGATATAATGAAAAATAGAGGAAATACTAACTTTAGCGGTTTTTACTCTTGCAATGGTCGGTGTTGCGACCATTGTATGGTTTGGTGTTCAATTTTATTGAAATTTCAGAGTGCTTGGGGTTATCAATGGCGGTTTCGGGACAGCGAAGTTGGAAGCTGAAATTGTCGGTACTGGATTTCCTTCCACTGTTACAGTAACAAGAGGATATACTGTAACAAGTACTGTAACCCAAACTCAACTGGCGCAAACAGTCACTCAGAATATTACACAGACAAGAACAGTAACAGGCGAATGAGCGACATGGACTGAAATTATAACTGTTCTGGCTGGGACAACTACAGTTCCTACTACAGTTACTGGGCAAGGACAAACAGTTACTCAGACGGTAATAACTACGGTAAATGGATTAGGGCAGGCTGTTCCACTTTACCGGCATCAACGGCTTATACTACGTTTACTACTACTGAGTATAACGATGCAGTAGCAGGCAGTGGGAATAACAACATATTTATGATAATCGGCATCGTAGTAGGTACTATTGGCATATTGGCTTTAGTGCTGGTTGCAATTATGAAGGGTAGAAAGTAGAGTGCGTGATTAACTAGGGCTTGAGAGGGTAGCTTTAATTGGTTGCCCTCTTTCTGTTTAATATAGCATTTCCCTTATACATTAACACTATATCCACAATGCTTAAACCAATTAGCAACGGTCTCTATCTTCACGGAATCTAAGGCGATTTTT